>JBFISC010000009.1:0-31537 GCA_041608775.1 Pseudomonadales bacterium
GAAGCGGTCGCCACCGATGCGCCCCACCGTGAGGTTGCCGGCAATGTCGGCGGCAACCCGCGGCGCGTCCCAGACGCGGTGACCGACCATGCCGAAACTGGCCATGGTCACCCGCTGGGAGATTCCGGCATCCCAGTCCAGCGCGTGCCGCGATGCCCCGAGCACCAGGCTGAGCGCGCGCTCCCGCGTGTACCAGAAGCCCCGCCTCACCAGCAGGTCGGTAAACACGCCGTCGCCGTCCAGCGCGGCCGCACCGTCCTGGCTGAAGTCGTTGTTGCCGAACCGCGCGGAGAGGCGGTAGGCGCCCGTCAGCGGCATGTCGTACTCGACGTACCCATAGTCCTGATTCGCTGGATTCACGGCGACCAGGGCGCCGGCGCTCAGCCGATCACCCACCCCACGCGGGTTCAGCCAGGCGCCGCTGAGCCCGAGCCGCTGCTCGCCGGTCGCGTCGTCGCCATGGTTGTCGACGTCCAGCGCAGCCTGCCAGGCGCGCTGCTCCAGCACATCCAGCCGCAACCGGGTCTCACCGACCTGGGCACCCGGGCCGAAAGAAGCTTGCGCACTGAAGCCAGGCAGCGCGTTCAAGGCCTGAAGCCGGCTGGATATCTCGCTCATGGTCACCGGCTGGCCGAGCAGCGGCGAGAAGGTGCCCGTGACCGGCCCCGGGTCGCCGCCCTCCACCACGATGTCGCCGAGCCGCCCCGGCAGCACCCGGATCTGCGCCACGCCGTCGACCAGACGCTGCGCCGGGAGATAGGCCACGGCGAGAAACAGACCCTGGTCCCGGACCGCGCCCTGCACCTCCCGGGCGAGCTCCTCGAGCTGAGCAACGGAAACACCGCGCCGGCGCTTCTGATCTCGAATCAGCGCGCTCAGCTCCCTTGCGTCGGCCGCATCGAGCTGCCGATCCGGGTCGTGCACCTCCAGCACGTTGAGAAAGCGTGCCACCTCTTCCAGCTCGCTGCGGGTGAAGCCGTGCGGCCCGGGCGCGTTGCCGGCCCGGATCTCGGCGAGCCCGCGCTCCGCGCGCGCCTGCAGCGCGCTCAGGTCGACGCCGGCGGCCTCGACCGCGCCGGTGTCGCCCCAGCTCACCCGCACCTCGCGGACTGCCAGCCGCGGGCTCCGGGCCGGATCCGGATGGCGCTCACGCACCGGTGGCACGTCGATTTCCGCGGACGCGGCCAGCGCCCTGGGAAGCCCGAGCACGGCAGCCCCGAGCACCAGCGCCAGCGCCACCAGCCACAGCCAGCGGCGGGTTCCGGCTGGATCCTGGTCCGTCGGCTGCACCGCGGCCGCGGCCCGCGCGGGCCCGCGAAGCACCGAAGCGCTGCGCAGCGTGGGCTCTTCCGACCAGCGCGGCCGCGTATCGTCGTCCTCAGGGGTGATGATGGCACCCGCGGCGAAGCCATCGATGACCTGACGCCGTCCCTGCCGGTACTCGGCTTCGGACATCTCGCCGGCCGCGTGGGCTTTCGCCATCCGCCGCAGCCGGACGCACTCCGGAGACAGTCGCATCAGGCTCACGTGACCTCCCGCACCAGGCGGAACCCGGTGGTCGGGTCGGGCTCGCCGGACTGGCTGCGCAGCGTGGTCACCGCGCAGACGGCAATCGGGTCGCGAAAACCGCCACCGGCAGCCTTCAACTGGTCCGCGTCGACCACCCACTCCTGGACGTTGCCGAGCACGTTGACCAGCCCATAGGCGTTCGGCGCGCCGGTGCTGACGGCAACCGGCGCCAGACCGCGGTGCACGCTGCCGAGCTGCACCTGGCAGTTACGGTTGGGGTCGCTGTCGTTTCCGGCTGCCTGGCGCCACTCCCGGTAGGTGGGCAAACGGTAGTGGAAGCCGCTGCGCTCGCTGAGCCAGGCGGCATACGCCCTGGCCAGATCCGCCGGAATTCCCGCGGCCGGCTGTTCGAGCTCCTGGCCGGGCTCGCAGCGGCCCGTTGCCGAGCAGAAGACGTTCAGTTCTCCCCAGCTGACCTCCTGGCGGGTGATGGCAAAGCGGCTCTCCGCGGCAGCCGCCGGCACCACGACGAGCCGCGGACCCTGGCCCGCGGCGCCCAGGCGATCGGCGCAGGATCCGCGGCGGCCGCCCTGGCTGCCGCTCCCCACCAGGTAGGCCGCGGCGCAGGGATCGTCGCGCAGGCCGTCGAGTCCCGGCAGCGGTCCGAAGGCAGCCTGGGCACGCGATTTCAGCACCAGCGCGCGATCCCGATCCAGGGCCTCGAGCTGAGCGAGACAGCGTCCCACGTGGTCTCCCACCCGGGCCCGGCCCTGGGTCTCGAACGCCGGTCGGCGCGTGATCCACCGGTTCAGCACCGCGGCCGCCGGGGCCGGGTCGAACTGCAGACAGGTGCCGGATGCGAGCGAGCGATCGAGCTCGCCGAGAAACTGCTGGCGGTCGGCAGCGACGGCCTCTCGGTCCTGTCTCGCCAGATGGCTGCGCCGGTCCTGTTCCACCCGGGCCCGCAGCCCGTCCACCAGCGCCGGGGTGAAGCCGTAGGCCTCCAGGTAGGCCAGCGCGCGGTTCGCTGCCGGGAACTGCTCTGCCGCCAGGCTGGCTTCGAGCTCGGCCTGCAGCACCGCAACGGCCTCCAGCCGGACCTGCTCCAGCTCCATGGTCCCGGGAAACAGCGACGCCAGCCGCGACAACGCCAGGTCGAGTTGATCCAGCCATGATCCGTCGAGCGTCGGGGCGTCGAGTAGCAGGCTCGTATCCGCGGTCAGCCGCTGCCGCAGATACGCCTCGGCTCGCGGCATCGGCCCGTAGCGGCGACCTCGGTTGAACAGCGCAACCGCCCTGGCCCGATCGTCACTGGCGACGATGCGTTCGAGATAGCGCTGGCGCAACTGAACCACGACCGCCGGCTCCGGTTGATCGGGGCCACGGAGCGCCAGCAGCCCCGACACTTCCTCGCCGACCTGTGCCTCCCACGCGGCGTCGAAGCGCGGTTCCTGCAGCAGCGCTTCGAGGCGCGCCAGCTGCGCGTCCACCAGGGTCGTCTGGCGGACTTCGACCCTGGCCTCCTCGACCGCCGCTTCCTCCTTGATCCCGCTCACCGCGACCGTCAGCAGCACCGCGGCCAGCGCGACCAGCGCCGTGCGCGAGCGCCACGGCGATGGCTGGAACAGGTACTGCTTGACCTCCGCCACCGAGGCCGGACGCTGATCGCGGTCAAAGGCCAGGCAGCGCTCCAGCCCCCGCCACTGCCGCCGGCTGAGGCCCCGCGGCCGCTCCGGACGCAGCTGCTGGCGAGCGGCCTCGTTGGCTGGAACCCGGCCGTAGGGATGCTGGCCGGTAGCCATCAGGTAGATCACCACGCCGAGCGAGAACAGATCGTCCCGGACCTCGGCTTCCGCACCGTCGAGCATCTGCGGGCTGGCGTAGGCCGGCGTGAGCGCCGCGAGCCGGGTAGGGTCGAACACCGTGTCGTCGCCGAAGCCGCCGCTCGCCTGATTGATCTGAACGGCCCGGGCGATGCCGAAGTCCAGGATTTTTGCCGTGTTGTCCGGCGCAACGAAGACGTTTCCCGGCTTGAAGTCCGCATGTACCAGCCCGCCTTCGTGCGCGTGCTCGAGGCCGTCGCACATGCAGCGAACGATGGACCAGAGCATGTCTTCCGGCAGCCCGGTGGGAAACGCGCGCAGCTTGTCGGCCAGCTCCTGCCCCTCCAGCAGCTCCATGATGATGAAGGGAATGTCGCCATCCTTGTCGAAGTCGTAGATCGTGACGATGTTGCGATGGGACAGGCCCTGCGACTTGGTCGCCTCCCGCTGCAGCGCGATGAACGCCTCAGGGTGCTCGCGGAAGTCGTTGTTCAGGACCTTGACCGCCACGAACGGATTCCGGTCCCGGGCCTCGACCTTGCGCAGGTCCTTGGCCCGGAACACCGTGCCCATGCCGCCGCTGCCGAGCTTCTCGTCGAGGACGAAGCGCTGCTTCAGCACCCGCGGCGCGCTGGCGCCGCCACCCCCCCGGCGTCCGGACAGGCTCAGGTCGGTGCGCAGCACGGTGACGTCTTCGGCGGCCGCCTTCATGCGGCCCACCCAGGCGCGCTGCCGCCCTCACCCGGCCGGGCGCGTGCCAGCACCAGCGAGATGTTGTCCGAGGCGGCGCCTTCCAGACAACGCGCCAGCAGCGCGTCGGCGGCGCCATCGAGGGGCCCGCGAGCCAGTGTCTCGGCCATGAAGTCCCGCTGCAGCTCGCGGTACAGGCCGTCGCTGCAGAGCAGGTAGGTGTCCCCGGGCATGATGTCGAACACCGCGATGTCGAGGAACAGCCGCGGCTGGCCGCCGACCGCCCTGGTGATGATGTTGGTGTCCGCGGCGAGTGCTTCCCGCTCGGTGACGGCGCCGCTGTCCAGCAGATCGCTCACCGGGTTGTGGTCCCGGGTGATCTGCTCGAGCCGGCCGTGGCGCAGCCGGTAGAGGCGGCTGTCGCCGGCCCAGAGCACCACGCCGGTGTCCTCGCCTGCGATCATCACCACCACGGTGCTGCCGATGGTGGTGCCCTCACCTCGGCTGCGGGCGTGCAGCCGCAGCTCGTCGTTGACCGACAGCAGCACGTCCTCCACCGCATCCACCTGGGTAGAGAGCGGCCCCTGCAGACGCACCCCGGCAAGGGCTGCGGTGATGGCCTGACTCGCCACTTCCCCGGCCTGGTGCCCGCCCATGCCATCGGCCACGGCCCAGAGTCGGTCTCCGGAGCGGCTCAGCACGGCGTCCTCGTTGTGGCGCCGGCGCTTGCCGCGGTGGGTCTGTTGGGCGCTGGTCCAGGAACCTTCCATCGCCGGCGGGCCGTCATCCATGCCGGAAGCGGATGGCGGAGTCTTCCGACAGCGGGTCGCCGAGGCTGATCCAGCCCTCGCCCCAGAGGCGCAGCTCGCCACGCCGGACGAAGGTCACCCGCTCGTCTTCGGTCTGCACGAAGGTGCCGTTGGTGCTGTGATCCACCAGCACGTAGTCGTGCTTGCGACGCTCGATGGTGGCGTGGTGGCGCGAGGTGAACGGGCCAGCAACCTGCAGTCCCGAGGTCTCCAGCGCGCCCAGCGCGAGCGTTCCGCGACGGTCGTCCAGGACCGCGCGCCGGTCGTGCCAGTTGAGAATAAGTGGTGAGCGCTCCTGCGCGTCCATGCCGTCACTCGCCGGATATCGATCGACCCAGCTAGCATAGGGGAGCGTTGGCGCCCAGGCCGGGACCTGGGTCACACCAGCCGCCCGGCGCCCGGAACCGGAATCAGTGCAGGAAGTTGAACATGCGACGCCGGTAGCGCGACGCCAGCTCGGAACCTTTGCCCATCAGCTTGAACACCCGGATCATGGTGAGACGCCCCAGGTCTTCACGGTACTCCCGGTCCGCCTGCAGGATCGCCAGCGCCTGATCCAGGGCAACCTGGTAATTGCCGGCAACCGCCGCGTGCACCGCCAGGCCATAGCGCGCCTCCAGGTTGCCGTCGTTCTGCTCGAGCCGGGCCGCCAGCTCACCCTCGCCCGGCAGCCCGGCCGCTTCTTCGAGGAACTCGATGCGGGCCTCAGGACGATCCCGCTCCTCGGTCCCTTCCGGTATGCCGTCGAGGACCCGACGGGCCCCGTCCACGTCGCCCTGGCGGGCCAGCAGATCCGCCAGCTCCACCCGGAAGCCCTGGTTCTGCGGCTCTTCCTGAATGGCCTGCTGGAGGAACTGCAGGGCGCGGTCCAGATCCCCTGCCTCCAGCAACGCTGCCAGATCCTCACGCAGGAGGTCGGCCGAGGACATCGTGAGCTGATCGAGCAGGCTGCGAAGCGCGCTCTCGGGCTGGGGCCCGTCGAGCTCATGCACCAGCTGGCCACCCTGCACCACGCGAATGCTCGGCAGGCCCTGAACGCGCAGGTGCTGAGCCAGGGTCGGATCCCGGGACACGTCCACCAGGCCGAGGAACACCTTGCCGCCATAGCCCCTGACCAGATTCTCCAGGTCCCGCCGGACCTCGGCGGATGGAATCACCTCCGGCGCCCAGAACAGCAGCAGCACGGGTGTCTCGCGCGAACGGTCGACAACGTCGGTCTGGAAATTCTCCGGCGAGACCTCGAACGTGCTCTGCGCCGGCAGCGATTTGGGATCCATGAACGAACTGCGTCGGTTACGGTGGAAGCCGCCAATCTTACTACAGCGGCTCCCGCGCCCGCAGCCACGGGCCCGGGCAGCGCCTGCACCGGCAGTTGCACCCGCCCGCAACACCGTGTCATTTTCCCCTGCGACCAGGGTCAGGTAGCGGCCGCCATGAGCCAATCGGTACCGTTTCAGCTCGAACGCATCGATCACGTGGTGCTGCGCGCCCGGGACAGCCGGGCGCTAGTAAGCTTCTATCGAGACGTGCTTGGCTGCCCCGTCGAGCGCGAAGCCGAGGAGCTCGGATTGATTCAGCTGCGTGCAGGCGCCTCGCTGATCGACGTGGTCGCCGCCGAGGGCCCGCTGGGGCGAGCCGGCGGCACCGCGCCCGCAGCGTCCTCAGGCCACAACATGGATCACTTCTGCCTGCGGGTAACGCCCTTCGATCCGCAAGCCCTGAGCGCCCACCTGCAGCGCCATGGCCGCAGCCCGAGCGAAGTCCGCCAGGTCTATGGCGCCGAGGGTCGCGGCCCGTCCATCTACGTCGAGGATCCCGAAGGAAACACCGTGGAGCTGAAGGGACCGGCGATGCCGGGATCCCGTCAGACATGAGCCGATTCCTGCTGCTCCTCTGCCTGGCCGCGGCGTGCGTGGCGGCTGCCGCGCTGCTGGCATCCCAGCGGCTGGAGGAGATCCGATCGCTGCCGGATTTCTCCCGGTGGCCGGCGGGCGAGCTGCGCAAGCAGCAGTTCTTCGACTTCCTGCGGCCGCTCCTGGAGGCAGAGAACGCGCGCATCATGGCCTTGCGGGTGCGCCTGGCACGGCTCGCCGCCGCCCTGCCGGAACAGCGTCCCGGGTTGCGCGACCGGCGCTGGCTGGACGACCTCGCCCGGGACTACGACCTGGACAGATCGTCGCTGCCGCTGCACCGGCTGCTGGAGGAACTGCTGCGACGCGTCGACGCCGTGCCGGTTTCGCTCGGACTCGCCCAGGCGGCCAAGGAATCGGGCTGGGGGACCTCGCGATTCGCCGTGGACGGAAACGCGTTATTCGGCCAGCGTTGCTTCGACGCGGGTTGCGGCCTGGTCCCGGCAGCGCGGCGAGCTGGATCACGCCACGAGGTCCGAACCTTCCGGACCCCGGAAGCCGCGGTCGCGAGCTACGTGCGCAACCTCAACTCGCACCCGGACTACGAACCGTTCCGCCGCCTGCGCGCCGAGCTCCGGGCAGAAGGCCGGCGCCCCACCGGCTTCGCCCTCGCCCAGTCGCTGCACGCGTACTCAGAGCGCCGCGACGACTACGTCCGGGAGGTCCGCCAGATGATCCGCTACAACAACCTCGGGCACGCGGACAGCCATTGATGAGACGCGCCGCGCTCACGCTCCTGCTCGGGTTTGCGAGCGCCGCTGGCACCGTCGCTGCGGCCACCGACGCCGCGGCAGGCCATGCCGTGATCCTGCTCTACCATCACGTCGCCGACAACACGCCCGCGAGCACGTCCGTCACGCCGGAGACGCTGACCGCGCATCTCGACCATCTGCAGGCGAACGACTACCGCGTGCTGCCGTTGAGCCGCATCATCCGGGCACTCACCGGCGCGGCCGAGGAAACGCTGCCTGCGCGCGCCGTGGCGATCACCTTCGACGACGCCTACCGATCGGTGTACACGAACGCGGCGCCGCGACTGGCTGCCCGCGGCTTGCCGTTTGCGGTCTTCGTCAGCACCGACTACATCGACCGAGGCTTCGGCGGCTACATGAACTGGGACCAGCTTCGCGATCTGGAGGCGCGAGGCGCAGAGATCGCCAACCACTCGCGCGCTCACGGCCACTACGTGCATCGCCGCGCCGGCGAGTCCGAGCAGGCCTGGCGCCGTCGCGTCGAGACGGACATTCGCGCCGCTCAGGCAGGCCTGGAGCGCGAGCTGGAGCACCCGCTCCAGGCCCTCGCCTATCCCTACGGCGAGTTCGACCCAGCGCTCACGGCGCTGACCGCCGAGCTGGGGCTGGTGGGCTTCGGCCAGCAGTCCGGCCCGGTGGGACCGGGCTCCGACCTGCAGGCGCTGCCCCGCTTCCCCATGGCGAGCGGTTATGCCGACATCGAGAGCCTGGCGGAGAAGCTCCGAACCCGACCGTTTCGAGTCGACGTCCGCTCTGACGTTGGCCCGGTGCTCGGCACGGACACGCCGCCGCCGACCCTGCGCCTGCGCCTGGCGGGCGACGATCCGCGCCTGGATGCGCTGTCATGCTTCGTGACCGGTCAGGGCGCTCCGGAGGTGCGCTGGATCGATCGGGCCCGAGGCGTGGTCGAGGTGACCGCCCGGGCGCCATTGCCCATCGGCCGGAGCAAGTACACGTGCACCGCGCCGTCCCGCGGGGCAGCCGGCAGCCACTACTGGTACAGCCACCTGTGGATGAAGCCGCCGGGACCGGGCCGCTGGTACCCGGACTGAGGAGACGGCACTCAATCGGGGTAAAGGGGCGAAGACGCCTTCATGAAGCGCAGCATCATGCGCTGGGTGGCCACCAGGGTCTCTCCCGAGTACGCGCGGGAGTCGAACCAGAGCGACTCGGTGCGCGGGCTTTCGGCAAGCGCCACGACCTCCGCCGTCACCCGATAGCGCTCTCCGATCAGCAGCGGGCCCGCGTGGTGGGCCACCTCGATGGCCCCGAACAGGCCCACCGCTTTGCCGACCTTATCCCGCAGGCCGCGCATGGGCACCCCCCAGAGGAGTTGAACCGCCGTGGACGGGGTGGCAACCGGGGTGCCCCAGGGCGAATCGCCGTCGTCGTACCAGCTCAACGGGTCGCTGATGGCTCCGGCTGCGTACCGCGCGCGCTGGAGTTCACCATCCAGCAGCTGATGCCACTCCCCCAGCGGCTCGCCCGGCGTCAGCTTCCGGAGAATTCGCAGCTGCGCCGGCGACGCCGGACGCAGATCGCGGGTTCGCAGCGCGGATTTCGAGTGATCGCCCAGCGACGCGGTGCCGTCTGCCACCGCCAGCCCATCCTCGCGCCGCAGCCAGACCTGGACCTGGCGATCCCCGGTGGGCACCTCACAGATGGCCTGAACCCGCTCGCCGTCGGTCGTGGCGTTACGGAAAAAGAGCGACAGCGCGCCGCGTTCGAACCAGCGTTTGCCGTATTCCTCCGCCAGCAGCGCCGCGCATTGATCCATGTGCACGCTGCCCGCGACGGTGCCGCCCCGGAACCCGAGTCCGGTGGCGGTAGCATCGTCGTGGATGCTGCCGGCGCCGGCGTCCGCCGACCAGTTGCGGGCGGCCCAGAACGGTCGTGCCGACGTGGGGCCCCGGCCACCGGGCCCATTCGCTTGCTCCATACGTCTCCCCTCAGCGACGCACCCGGGCATGCTATGCGAAATCCCATACCCGCGTCAGGTTCTTCTCCGGTAACCTCCACCGTTCGCAGAAGAGATCGACCGGGACCATGTACAACCGCCTGCTGATCGCCAACCGCGGCGAGATCGCCATCCGCATCGCCGATGCCGCAGCGAGTCTCGGCGTCGAGACCGTGGCCATCCACACCGCCGACGACGTCGCCTCGCTGCACGTGACCCGAGCCGACCGCGCCGTCGCGCTGCCGGGCAGCGGACCGGCCGGCTACCTTGACGCCGCCGCGATCATAGAGCTGGCCCGCGCTTCGGGCTGCGACTCGGTGCATCCAGGCTACGGCTTTCTCGCCGAGAGCTGGAACTTCGCCACGGCGGTGCGCGATGCCGGCCTCACTTTCATCGGCCCGCGACCGGAAATCCTCGAGCGCTTCGGCCACAAGATTACTGCCCGCGCCCTGGCGGCGGCCTGCGGCGTCGCCGTGCTGCCTGGCACCGACGGTCCAACCGACCTGGAGATGGCGCGCGGATTCTTCAGCGAGTTGCCCTCGGGGGCCGCCATGGTGATCAAGGCCGTGGCCGGCGGCGGCGGCCGCGGCATGCGCATCGTCCGCACTGCCGACGCCTTGCCCGCGGCGTTCGAGCGCTGCGCCTCCGAGGCCAGAGCCGCCTTCGGCAACGACGACCTGTACGTGGAACGGCTGGTCGAGCGCGCGCGCCACCTGGAGGTGCAGGTGCTCGGCGATCACGCCGGTGACGTCAGCCACCTCTGGGAGCGGGAGTGCACCCTCCAGCGCCGGCATCAGAAACTCGTAGAGCTGGCGCCGAGCCCGGCGTTGAGCCCCGGGCAGCGGGACGCGCTGATCGACGCCGCGCTGACGCTGGCGCAGCACGTGGGCTACGACAACGTGGGCACGATGGAGTTTCTGATCGACGATGCCGTGCCGGCGGCCGGTCCGGTTTTCATCGAGGCCAACGCCCGGCTTCAGGTGGAACACACCGTCACCGAGGAGATCACCGGCGTGGATCTGGTGCGCACCCAGCTCGCGCTGGCCGCGGGCGCAACCCTGAGCGAGCTCGGCCTCGATCGCCGCCAGGTGCCTGCGCCCCGGGGCCGAGCGCTGCAGGCCCGGGTGAACATGGAGACCATGCAGGAAGACGGCAGCACCCGACCGGCCGGCGGCACTCTGCGCTCGTTTCAGGTGCCAACCGGAAGCGGCGTTCGGGTCGAGACGGCGGGGTACCCCGGCTACACCCCCAGCCCTTCCTTCGACTCGCTGCTGGCCAAGATCGTGGTGCATCAGCCGGATCAGGACACGGCGGCCCTGCTGCGACGGGCGGACCGGGCGCTCGCCGGATTCATGATCGACGGGGTGCCCACCAACCGGGACTTTCTCCGCGCCCTGATCGGCAGTGAAGCCGTCCGCGACGGTGCGATCTACACCCGCTTCGTCGAAGACCACGTCGCGGACCTGGTGCGGGCGATGCCGGAGCCCCAGGCGGCGCAGCCCGCCTCGGCGGAGGCGCCGCCGCCGGCCAGGCCGGTGGCCGCGCTCGAGCCGGGTCTTGATGCCGTCCCAGCGCCCATGCTCGGGACCGTGGTGAGCGTGTCCGTGCACCCGGGCGACCGGGTGCGCGCCGGTCAGGAGCTGATGATCATGGAGGCCATGAAAATGGAGCACGTGATCACGGCCGGCGTCGGCGGCACCGTACGGCAGATCCTCGCCGGTCCCGGCGACACCGTGCACGACGGCCAGACGCTGCTCGGGATTGAAGCCGGCGACGTCGACGGCAGCGCCGCCGCGGCGTCTGGCGGGTTCGATCTGGATGTCATCCGTCCAGATCTCGACGAAGCCATCCGGCGCCACGCCTACGGGCTCGACGAGAACCGACCCGAGGCCGTCGCCCGGCGGCACGCCCGGGGCAGCCGAACCGCACGGGAAAACATCGCCGATCTGGTGGATCCGGATTCGTTCGTCGAGTACGGGCCGCTGATGATCGCCGCGCAACGACGGCGGCGTTCCATCCAGGATCTGATGGAGAAGACCTCGGGCGACGGTATGGTCGCCGGCGTGGGGAAAGTGAACGGCTCGCTGTTTCCAGAGGCGCGGGCCCGGGTCATCGCCATGTCCTACGACTACATGGTGCTGGCCGGAACCCAGGGCCACATGAACCACCTGAAGAAGGACCGGCTGTTCGAGCTGGCAGAGCATCACCGGTTGCCGGTGGTGCTGTTTGCCGAAGGCGGTGGCGGCCGGCCGGGGGACACCGACGGCACCGGGGTCGCCGGACTCGATTGCTATGCCTTCAACTACTTCGCCCGCCTGTCCGGGCTGGTGCCTCTGATCGGCATCACCAACGGCTACTGTTTTGCCGGCAACGCCGCCCTGCTCGGCTGTTGCGACGTGATCATCGCCACCGAAGGCTCCAACATCGGCATGGGCGGCCCGGCCATGGTGGAAGGCGGCGGGCTGGGCGTGTTCGCGCCCGACGAGATCGGCCCCATGAGCGTGCAGGTGGGCAACGGCGTCGTCGACGTGGCGGTGGCGGACGAGGCCGAGGCAGTCCAGGTCGCCAAGCGGTACCTCGGCTATTTCCAGGGGCGGGTCGACAGCTGGCAGTGCGAGGACCAGCGCGCCCTGCGTCATCTGATTCCGGAGAACCGGCTGCGCGTCTACGACGTGCGCCGGGTCATCGATACCCTGGCCGACTGCGGCTCGGTGCTCGAGCTGCGGCCCCACTACGGCGACGGCATGATCACGGTGCTGGCCCGGGTCGAAGGCCGCCCCATCGGTATCGTCGCAAACAACCCGACCCACCTGGGCGGCGCCATCGACAGCATCGGCGCTGACAAGGCCGCGCGCTTCATGCAGCTGTGTGACGCCTTCGACGTGCCGCTGCTGTTCCTCTGCGACACGCCCGGGTTCATGGTCGGCCCGGAAGCGGAGAAGAGCGCCCAGGTACGCCGCTTCGCCCGCATGTTCGTGGTCGGCGCCAATGTCAGCGTGCCCTTCTTCACCATCGTGCTGCGCAAGGGTTACGGCCTAGGGGCCCAGGCCATGGCCGGCGGTAGCTTCAAGGTACCCATGTTCACCGTGTCCTGGCCCACAGGCGAGTTCGGAGGCATGGGCCTCGAAGGTGCGGTGAAGCTGGGATATCGGAACGAGCTCGCCGCCATCGAAGACCCCGAGGAGCGCGAGCGCAGCTATCAGGAAATGGTGCAGCGCATGTACGACCGGGGCAAAGGCGTGAGCATGGCTCAGGCGTTCGAGATCGACGACGTCATCGACCCAGCGGAATCACGCCGCTGGATCACCATGGCGCTGGAAAGTGCGCCTGCGCCGCTGCCCCGTGCCGGCAAGAAACGCCAGCACGTCGACACCTGGTAGCCGGGAGAAAGACATTGACCTACAGCGCGCAGGCTCTGAGCCGGGAGCAGATTGACACCCTGAGGGGCGCGACGGTGCTCAACTTCGGCACCAACTGGTGTGGCCACTGCAAGGCCGCGGCGCCGATCATCGCGGCCGCGCTGGCCGGCCACCCGAAGGTGCGCCATCTCGCAGTCGAGGACGGCAAAGGCCGACCGCTGGGGCGCAGCTTCGGCGTCAAGCTCTGGCCGACCCTGATCTTCCTCGAGGACGGCAACGAGATCGCACGGCTGCTCCGTCCCACCGGTACGGATAGCATCGAAGAATGCCTCGCCCGCATCGAGCCACCGGCCTGAGCCGAGCTCACGCCACCGCGCGGAACAGAATCCGGCGGTCCTGCCACGGCAGCGGCGCCCGCTGCTCGCCGAACGCCAGCACCGTGATCTCGCGAAACCCGGCGACCCGGAGCATCAGCTCGATCTCACGCTTGAAATAGAGATCGATGTGAATGGTGCTCGTCTCCACCGCCACTTCGGCCCCGTCCACGTAGTGACTCGCCCGGATCTCGAGGGTCGTCGTCTGCTCCAGCGGATCGAACGCGAGCTGCCGGGTGCGCAGCTCCAGCTCGGTGCCGTCCGCGGCACGCCGACGGTCACCGTGGGACGGCCACGGCCGCGGCAGCTGCGGAGCTTCCACCCAGGAAATCCAGCCGCGCGGGTGCTCCAGGTTCGGCAGATGGTGGTCCATCAGCAGCAGCCCGCCGGGCTCCAGATGCCGATGCAGGCGCCGCAGACCCTCGAGGTCCGCGGCGCGGTCGACGCCGAGCCCGAACGCGCCGCACACCAGCGCCGTGCGGTAGCGGCGCGGCAGCTCGAGCTCGTGCATGGCGAGGGGGTAGAGGGCGGCGGACAGTCCCTCCCCGGCCAGCCGCCGGGCGCACCAGTCGAGCATGTCCGCGGACGCATCGCTGCCGTCCACGTCGACGCCGGCACGCGCCAGCGGCAGCAGCAGGCGACCGGTGCCGCAGCCGGCGTCCAGCACCGGCTCACCGGCAGCCGCGATGGCGTCGCGAAAGACCTCGACGTCGTCGCCGCCCTCGTTGAACTCGGCCCACCACCGGGCGACCAGGCCGTGATGCCACGTGCGCACCGAGCTACTCATGGGTCGTCCGTCATCGAGGCTGAGGATCGATCATACCCCTCACCGGCGAGCGCGGCGGGCTCGCTCAGCAGCCGCTCGATCACCGCCTCGATCTCGGCGACCTCGAGCTCGCTGCCGACCAGCGAGCCGCACAGGTTCACCGCCGCCACCGGCTCCGGCGAGCGGATCCGGAACCGGTCCAGCGCCTGCCCGCCGCCGGCAAGCAGGTCCCGGGCGACGGCCGGGCTGAGCATGCCGGCGCGCTCGGCCACCGGGCAGCCGATCAGGTTGTGCAGCGCGGTGAGCAGCTTCGGTCCCAGCAGCTGCGGCGCCATGGGGCCATCGTGGGCACGAAGGATGCGCTCCGCCGCGTGGCGGTAGAAGTCCAGAAACGGATTCCCGGCGCGGAACAGCAGGAACGCGTTGTGCACCTTGACGTAGTCACGCAGCCGCCCGCCCTGACGCTGAATCCAGACCTCGCGGCCGAGCGCGTAGTCGTCCGACGGAACCCGCAGCAACGCTGGGTCGAACACGAGGGTATCCGCATCGCACCAGATCACCGAGCGGTACCCCTCCGTCAGCGCCGCGCCCATCGCGCCGAGGCGCGCCAGGTCCGCGGCGATCACCGGCCGCCGCTTCAGCTTGTCGCGCAGGTCTGGCGCCAGGTGGTCGAACAACGCATCGTCGACGAGACGGTAGGCGAAGCCGCCGCCATGGGCCCACGCCCGGACCGAGTCGAGGCACGGCTGCAGCCACCGGGCCGGCAGCGGTTGGCGATGTGACTGCAGCACAAGCGTGTCCGACCGGGCGCTCACCGAGTCAGCCGATGGGGTAGCGCCGGCCGGCCACCAGCCGCACCAGCGCCACAGCGCGGCCGTCCGGGTCCTGGGTGAGGCCTTCCCAGTACTCGGCCAGCTCCAGGTTCGCCACGGCGGCACGAAGCTCCCCAGGGCGGGCACGGAAGTTCGGATCGCGGGGGCCGATCACCGGCTGCTCCGAAGCAAGGTGCGCCTCGCAGATCAGACAGCCGCCCGGGGTCAGCCGGTCGGCGGCCGCCGTCACCAGCGACAGGTCGAGGTAGCGGACCACCACGACCAGGTCGTAGTCCGGCAGACGCCGCGGCAGGCCGTGATCGAGGTCGTGCTCGATCCAGGAGATCTGCAGGCCCCGGGCCCGGCCGTCGCGCTCACCGCGCGCCAGCGCCTCCGCGGAGATGTCCAGCGCGTCCACCTGATAGCCAAGCCCGGCCAGGTAGAGGGCATTCCTGCCGGCGCCGCAGGCGAGGTCCAGGGCCCTGAGCGGAACACCGTCCCCGGCTACCGCCCGCTGGGTCGCGAGGATCTCCGGCACGTGCGCGACCAGCAGCTCGCTGGCATGGGTGCGGTCGACATAGGCTCCCTGCCGGTACCGTTCCTCCCACTTGTCACGATCCGAGCCGCTCATGGCCCGACGCTACTACAGTTCCGGGGCCGGCGCCTCAGCGAACGCGCCCGGCCCGCCACGCCTCGATGAGCTGATCGTACGGAACGGTTTCGCCCGGCGGCTTCTCCTGATCGAGCCGGGGCTTCGGCGCGCCGGGTCGGGCAAGCCAGGTTTCCGGCGCTTCCTCGGCGTTCAGCCGCGGCCCGCAGGGCCCCTGAATGCCGGCCCGTTCGAGGCGTTCCAGCACCCGATCCTGCTCCGCGGCCAGGCTGTCCATGGCCTGCTGCGGAGTCACGGCGCCGCTCACGGCGTTGGCCACATTCGGCCACCAGAGCTGGGCGAGCTTCGGGTAGTCGGGCACGTTGGTGCCGGTCGGGGTCCACGCCGTGCGCGCCGGGCTGCGGTAGAACTCCACCAGCCCGCCGAGCCGCGGCGCGGCTTCTGACATCGCCGGGGAGCGCAGATCGGAGTCGCGCACGGGGGTGAGGCCCGTGAGGGTCTTCTTCAGCGACACCGTCTTGGCGGTAACGAACTGAGCGTAGAGCCACGCTGCCTTGCGGCGCGGCAGCGGCGTGCTCTTGAGCAGCGTCCAGCTGCCAGCATCCTGATAGCCGAGCTTCATGCCCTCCTCCCAGTAAGGGCCGTGGGGCGACGGAGCCATGCGCCACTTCGGCGTCCCGTCGGGGTTCACCACCGCAAGCCCTTCTTTGATCATGTCCGCCGTGAACGTGGTGTACCAGAAGATCTGCTGCGCGATGTGACCCTGGGCGGGCACCGGCCCGGCCTCCGAGAAGGTCATGCCGGAGGCCTCCGGTGGCGCGAAGCGCTTCAGCCACTCCATGTATTTGGTCAGCGCGTAGACCGACGCCGGCGCGTTGGCCGCGCCTCCACGACTCACCGACGAACCCACCGGCCGGCAGCCGTCGACCCGGATGCCCCACTCGTCGACCGGGACGCCGTTGGGCAGGCCCTTGTCGCCGGTGCCGGCCATGGACAGCCAGGCATCGGTGAAGCGCCAGCCGAGAGACGGGTCCTTCTTGCCGTAATCCATGTGCCCGTAGACGCGCTCGCCGTCGATGCTTCCCACGTGCTCGGTGAAGAACTCGGCGATGTCCTCGTAAGCCGACCAGTTCACCGGGACCCCGAGCTCGTAGCCGTAGCGCTCGCGGAACTGCGCGCGCAGATCATCGCGCTGAAACCAGTCGTAGCGGAACCAGTAGAGGTTGGCGAACTGCTGATCGGGGAGCTGGTAGAGCTTGCCGTCCGGACCCGTCGTGAAGCTGCGGCCGATGAAGTCCTCGAGGTCCAGGGTCGGCGACGTCACGTCGGCACCCTCACCCGCCATGAAGTCCGAAAGCGGCACCACGTAGCCGTAGCGGGCGTGAGTACCGATCAGATCGGAATCGTTGACGTAGGCGTCGTAGACGTTCTGACCGGACTGCATCTGCGTCTGCAGCTTCTCGATCACGTCGCCTTCCTGAATCAGGTCGTGCGTCACCTGGATGCCGGTGATCTCGGCAAACGCCCGGGTCAGCGTCTCGGACTCATACTCGTGAGTCGTCAGCGTCTCCGAGACCACGTTGATGCGCATGCCGCGAAACGGCTCCGCGGCCGCGGTGAACCACGCCAGCTCCTCGAGCTGCTGCTGCCGGTCGAGCGTGGAGGGCTGAAACTCGGCGTCGACCCAGCGGGCCGCGTTGGCCGCGAAGTCGACGCCCTTCGCGGCAGCGCCCGTTTCCGGGCCCGCGCTCGAGGTGGAGTCCTCACCGCCACAGGCACCCAGCACCAGCACCACGCCGGCGAGAACGATCCATCGACCCATGGCAATCCCCATCCCGATGCTCGAGGCATTGAAACCGCTCGGCCCCGCCGCATCAAGCCCGACGCGCGTCTGGCAGACCGCTTCTGGCCGACCGCGTCTAGCCGACCGCCCACTAGCCCCAGCGCATCAGTATCGCGGCCACGATCACGCTGATCGAAGTCGCGCCGAGCACGCTCGCATCCGTCACGGCAAGCCACGCCACGTGAAGGAACGCTGCAGCCAGCAGGCTGATGAAGAAGCGGTCTCCGCGCGTCGTCGCCAGCGGCAGCAGGCCCCGGCGCAGCTGGGTCGGATGACGCAGCTCCAGGACCGTGAGAAACAGCAGCGCCGCGGCCACCGCGACGAAGAACACGGCGGTTGGCAGCGTCCACGCCATCCAGGCCATCAGACCCGGCCCAGGGCAAAGCCCTTCACCAGATCCCGGCGCACGAACCACACCACGGCCACGCCGGGCAGGATGGTCAGCAACCCGGCGGCCGCGAGCACCCCCCAGTCGAGACCGGAGGCACTCACCGTGCGCGTCATCACCACCACGATGGGCTTGGTCTCGCTACCGGTGAGGGTACGTGCCAGCAGCAGCTCCACCCAGCTGAACATGAAGCAGAAGAACACCGTCACCGCGATGCCGCCACGGATGTTGGGAAGGAACAGGCGGAAGAAGAAGTAGCCGAGCCCATGGCCATCGACGCGCGCCATCTCGTCGAGCTCCCGCGGCACACCGGACATGAAACCCTCGAGAATCCACACCGCCAGCGGCACCGTGAACAGGCAGTGGGCCAGCGCCACGGCGAGCGGGGTGTCGAAAAGGCCGATGGCCGAGTAGAGCTGAAAGAACGGCAGCAGGAACACGGCCGGCGGCGACATCCGGTTGGTCAGCAGCCAGAAGAACAGGTGCCTGTCGCCAACGAAGCGGTAGCGGGAGAAAGCATAGGCAGCCGGCAACGCGACCGTGACCGAGATCAGCGTGTTCAGCACGACGTAGCTCAGCGAGTGGCCGAACGCCGAGTACCAGATCGGGTTGCTGAAGATCTCCGCGAAGTTCGCCAGCGTCGGCCGCGACGGTATAACTTCCAGATCGCCGACGATGTCCTGATTGCGCTGCAGGGCCATGGTCGCGAGCCAGTAGATGGGCAGCGCCAGGTACACGCAGTACAGGTACAGCGGCCAGCGCGACGGGCTAGCCGGCTCAGCGCCCATCTGCGCCCCCGTCGGCCTCGTCTTCGCGCATCACGCTGGTATAGAACAGCCAGCACAGCAGCAGGATGACCAGGAAATACAGAACCGAGAACGCTGCCGCCGGACCCAGATCGAACTGCCCGACCGCCATCGTGGTGAGGTGCTGACTGAGAAACGTGGTGCTGTTGCCGGGCCCGCCGCCGGTGAGCACGAACGGTTCCGTGTAGATCATCAGGCTGTCCATCAGGCGCAACAGCCCGGCGATGAGCAGCACGGGCTTGAGCCCCGGAAGCTCGACGTGACGGAACACCTGCCAGCGGCCGGCGGCATCCAGCTCCACCGCCTGGTAGTACGCCTGAGGAATCGCCGCGAGACCCGCATAGGCCAGCAGGGCAACCAGAGAGGTCCAGTGCCACGCGTCCATGAGCACGAGCACGATCCAGGCGTCCAGCGGATCGGCGGTGAAGTTGAAGTCGATGCCGAGGGCCGTGAGCCCCGCGCCGAGCAGACCGATGTCGGGACGGGCGAACATCTGCCAGATGGTCCCCACGACGTTCCATGGGATCAGCAGCGGCACGGCGATGATGACCAGCCAGATTCCGGCGACGGCGCCGCGCCGGGGCAGGCTGCGGGCGATGACGATACCCAGGGGGATCTCGATCGCCAGCACCAGCCCGCTGAACAACAGCTGCCGACCGAGCGCCGCGAGAAAGCGAGGATCGCGCAGCGTCTCCCGATACCAGTCGAGACCGACGAAGAGCCGGTTCGACAGATCGAAGATGTCCTGCACCGAATAGTTCACCACGGTCATCAGCGGAATCACCGCGCTGAACGCCACGACCACAACCACCGGCAGCACGCCGAGCCAGGCACGATTGCTCCAGCTACGCACGATCATCCTCCGGCCAGCCGAGGCGCCGCCCATTGCGAAACGCCACCAGCCGGCTCGTGTCGGGACGCAGCTTCACCCGGTCCCCGGGCGCCACGTCGATGATCTGCCGGGTTCGCACCTCGCGCCCACCCAGATCCGCCGTGACGATACCCACCGGGCGATGCAGCTCGACGCCCAGCACGCGAATGGCGGTCACCGTGGCGTCCGCGGCATCGCCGTCTGCCGGTGCCAGCACCGCCCACTCGGGGCGGAACCCCAGGGTGCACGGGCCACCCTCGAGATCGCCGGCCGAACCCAGCGGATCAGCCCCGAGCCAGAAGGATCCCTCCGCGACGGTTGCTTCGAGCAGGTTCATGCCGGGCGAGCCGATGAAGTGCGCAACGTGCTCGTGGTCGGGACGCTCGTAGAGCGCTTCCGGTGTGTCGGTCTGGAGGATGACCCCGTCGTGCATCACGCTGATGCGATCGGCGAACGTCAGCGCTTCGGTCTGATCGTGGGTCACGTACACCATGGTGGCGCCGAGTTCGCGCTGGATGGACCTGATGGCAAGACGCAACCGCCACTTCGTGGCGGGCTCTACGGCAGTCAGCGGCTCATCCAGCAGCACCAGCGCGATGTCGGGACGCACCAGCGCGCGGCCGATCGCCACCAGCTGCTTCTGAAACAGGGTCAACGCCCGCGCCCGGGAACCGAGCAGCGGCGTCAGCCGCAGGCGTTCGGCGATCTCGACCGCCCGTGCCCGGGCAGCGGCCCGGCGCCAGCCGCGGTTGCGCAACGGAAAGGCAAGAATCTCCGCAACCGTCATCGACTGATACAGCACCGGGAACTGGAACACCTGAGCGACATGCCGATCCCGAGGCGCAAGCCCGGTGACGTCGCGGCCGTCGAACGTTACGCTGCCGGCACTCGGCACCAGCAGCCCGGACAGCAGGTTGACGAGCGTGGTCTTGCCGGCGCCGGAGCCGCCGAGCAGCGCGTGGGCTTCGCCGGCGGCGATATCCAGACTCAGCTCCCGCAGGGTATCGATGGCGGCGCCCGGGTAGCGATGGCGCACCGAGCGCAGCCTGACTTCAGCCATGCACCGCCCCGTCGAAGCGCAACACGGCTTCTTCGGTAGCGTGCAGGGTAACCGTCTCACCGGCGTCGATCCGGTGCAGGCCTTTGAGCTTGGCGACCCAATGGTCGTCGCGGACCGTGCCGTGCAGGTAGGTCTCGGACCCGTTCGTCTCGACGCTCAGCACGGCCATCCGGAACGCCAGCCCCGGCGCGGCGGGCGGCGTCAGGGCGAGATGCTCGGGGCGGACGATCCGGGTGGTGGCGCCGTCGACGAAACGATTCACGCCCGGATCGCTCATCAGCTCCGCCGCCGCCGGGCTCGCGGGTCGCTCGTAAACGTCCAGCGGCGGCCCGGACTGCAGCAGCCGGTGATCCTCGAGCAGCAGCACCTGGTCCCCCAGGTTGAACGCATCCCGGGGGTCCGAGGACGTGTAGATCACGGTCAGGGACTCGGCGTGGAGCATGCCGCGCAGCTCCAGCTCCAGTGTTTCCCGCAGCTTGTAGTCAAGGTTCACCAGCGGCTCGTCGAGCACCAGCACGCGGGCCGACTTCGCCAGGGCCCGACCGATCGCAAGCCGTTGCTGCTGCCCGCCGGAGAGCTGATCCGGGCGGCGTTCCAGCAGCGGGGTGAGCTGGAGCCCACCGGCAATCTCCGCCACCCGCGCGCGCACCCGGTCCTCGGTCACGCGCTGCGCGCGCAACGGCGAGGCGATGTTTTCGAACACGCTGAGATTGGGGTAGTTGACGAACGCCTGGTACACCAGGGCAACGCTGCGCTGTCCGGGCGCCGTCCGGGTGACGTCGACGCCGTCCAGCACGATGGCACCTTGCGCCGGAGTCTCCAGCCCGGCGATCAGTCGGCACAGCCGGGTCTTGCCGGCGCGGTTTCGCCCGAGCACCACGGAGATGGCGCCGGAAGCGAACTCGTGGCTCAGGCAATGCCCGCCGCCGAGCGGAATGTCGCGGAGCGCCAGCATGCCGGGATGCTACGACGTTTCCCCGGCGCTGGCACCCCTGTGAAACCGTTCACCACCAATCGGGCACGACAAGCGAAATCATTCATTGCTCCGCCAGGAACCGGAGTATATATTCCGCTCCGTGTCGGGCTGATATTAAAGGAGGTGATCCATGTCTACTCGTTTTGCTCGTGAGGGCGATCAGTAACACGATAGCCTTCTACGGGCTTACGGGGGGGCCGGTCTGAGACCGGCCCTTTTCATTTCCGGCGTTCGTATTCAGCTCGTTTCCCTGCCTGTCCCGGCAGTTCAGATCACCGAGAAGTACTCCAGCAGCGCATCGAGCCGGTCCGGCCACAGCTGCGCGTAGCGATCGCGCCACGACGGATCTGCAAGTCCCTGGTGGCGCAGCTCGATGCGGCAGGCGCCGCGCAGATCCACCAGCCGCAGTTCCAGCCCGGTGTCGCAGTCGGGGGCGACCGGGCCGACTACCCGCAGCCGCCAGGCAATCCGTTCCGGCCGGGTCAGCGCCTCGAGCGTTCCGGTCTCCGCGAAGCCGGCACCGTCAGCCCCGGTCCAGGCGACGCTCCAGGTTCCACCGACCACGGGGTTCAGCTCGATGTGCTGCGCTGTAGCGCCCGCGGGCAGGTACCAGCCGCTCAGGTGGTTCGCATCGGTCCAGGCGTCGAAGACCAGGTCCCGAGGCACGTAGAACTCGCGACGCTCGAAGAATTCCTTCACCATGCCTCATCCTACTCCATCGCAAGCGGCCCTTGTGCCACCATCGCGCCAAACGTCCGGGAGCTCGCCTGTGAATCGTCAACCTGCCGCTCCGGCACCCGACCTGGACCGACTGCGCATCGACGCCGACCGGCTCTGGCGCCGGATCATGGCCCTCGCGGAGATCGGCGCGACCGCGCGGGGCGGGAGCAACCGGCAGGCGTTGACCGACCAGGACCGGGATGGCCGCGAGCTGTTCCTGTCCTGGGCACGCGATGCCGGCTGCTCGATCCGACTCGATCAGATTGGCAATCTGTTCCTGCACCGCCCCGGTACGCGGGATCTGCCTCCGGTGCTCACCGGCAGCCACCTGGACACCCAGCCCACCGGCGGCAGGTTCGATGGCATTCTCGGCGTGCTCGCCGGTCTGGAAGTGATCGACACCCTCAACGACGCCGACATCCAAACCGACCATCCCATCGAGGTCGTGGTGTGGACCAACGAGGAAGGGGTGCGCTTCGACGCGGCCATGATGGGAAGTGCGGTCTGGTCCGGTGCGATGCCGCTGGAAGAAGCCCGGGCACTGGTGGATCGTGCGGGGCGAAGCGTCGGCGACGAGTTGCAGCGGCTCGGCTACGGGGGCAGCGAACCGGCCCGCCCGTTTCCGGTCGCGGCCGCCTTCGAACTGCACATCGAGCAGGGCCCGGTGCTGGAGGACGCCGGGATAGCGATCGGTGTGGTCACCGGTGTACAGCACATGAGCCGGCATCGCATCGTCGTCGAGGGCCAGGAGTGCCATGCGGGCCCGACGCCAATGACCCTGCGCAGGGACCCGGTGATGGCGCTGGCGCGGTTTCTGCCGGCGATCTACGCCGCGGCGGACGCCCACGCCCCGGAAGGCAGGGTGACCGTCGGCTTCCTGGACGCGCGGCCGGGGTCCGGCAACACGGTGCCCGGGCGGCTGGAGGTCACCGTGGACATCCGCCATCCCGACAAGGCCCACTACGACGCCATGGTGTCGTCCGTAGCCGCGAGCGTGGCACACGCATGCGCTGACCTCGCGTTGCCGGTGACCCAGACCCGGTTCTGGCACGCACCGGGCGTCACGTTCACCGACCATTGCATCGCGGCGGTCCGGCACGCCGCCGCGACCACCGGGCAGGAGGTCATGGAGCTGGTCAGCGGCGCCGGCCACGACGCCTGCAACCTGGCCCGCGTCGCGCCAACCAGCATGATCTTCGTCCCCTGCCGCGGTGGCATCAGCCACAACGAGTCCGAGTGGGCATCGCCCGAGCATTGCGCCGCCGGCGCCAACGTGCTGCTGCACGCGATGCTCGAGCTCGCAGGCCCGAACGGCGGCTAGCGCCGTGACTCAGCGATCGCGGATCCTGCGCTCCGTCAGCGCCGCGGCCGCCGACGTGCGTACGTCTGGATGGAAGTCGTCCAGCGCCAGGCGCAGCACGTTCAGCGACGACGCGTCCCTACGCTCCGCGAGCGCCTGCACCACCGACTCGCGAACCTCCGAATCGTCGTCGCGCAGCAGGTCGGTGAGCGGAGCGAGCGCGCCGTCGCCGTCCAGCTCGCCCAGGGCAACGATGGCGAAGTCCCGCACCGCCGGGCTGGCGTCGTGCAGGACGCCCTGCAGCCGCTCTGCCAGCGCATCCGCCGGCAGGTCTTCTGCCGACGCCAGCCCCAGGACGGCGCCCACCCGGGTCACCGGATCCGGCGCGGTCAGCGACAGATCCAGCATCGCGCGCCCGGCATCGGCGCGATCCTGCCTGGCGAACACGTACAGCACCTCGGGCCGGCTGCTGCCAACGCCGTAGCGGACGGTGAAGCCACGGTTCCCGAGCAGGCGCGACACCGCGCCCTCGAACGACATGTCGGAGAGATGCACGGTAACCGGCTCGTCCAGGCCGCCGCTGGCCCGGAGCACCACACCGAGCGGCTCCGTGAGCGCCCGCAGCACGTCGCCCAGGGCTGCGTTGCTGGCGTCTACATCCACGCGGTCGTCGCCAACCCCGACCACGAAGCGGCCGTACGGCTCAGGCCCGCCAGCGGGGCCGATCGCTTCGGGCGCGATCGAGCCCGATGGCCCAAACCCCTGCGGTCCACCGCCGCAGGCCATCAGGCCTGCGACGACGAATCCTGCCAGGGGCAGACGCCAAGACTCACTACTCGTCATCGTCCTCACCGATCTCGAACTCGATCTCGGTGAAGGTCTGGTTGCCGCTCTCCTCCTTTGCCCCGACCTCACCCTTGAACTCGGTGACGCCCGCGTCCAGATAGGGCTCCAGGAACTCCTCCGGCACCTCCACGCTGCGCTCGTCGCCCAGCAGCTGCACCGTGAACTTCGAGAACTCCAGCCCCGCTTCCTCGACGGCGTCATCGTCAGGCTCCACGACCACCTCCCAGCGCACAACGGGAACGCCGGCCGGATCGGGGATGCCGGCGTCGTCGAACGCGCACCGGCCGAGATCGCTGCCCGGGGCGAAATGCACCGTGACCTCCACCTCGCCGTCATCGTCGTCGACCTCGATCCTGACCTCGGGGGCGGCGGGCAGCGCGTGGGTGAGCTCACCCATGGAGAAGAGCAGCTCGTTGTCGATGGTCCAGCCGTAGGCCTTGTAGTCCCCGGCGCGGAAGCGTTTCACGAACTGGGCCACGGTCACGATCCGCTCGCCCTCTTCCTCGGGATCGTCCCAGCACAACGGTTCGGCGCTCTCGAGGAAGAACTCCGTGACGCCCTGCTTGCGCAACGGCCCGCCCGCGTATCCGGTGATGACCCGGCGGCCCCTTGGATCGTACACGCTGGCCACACGCCACGGATCGCCGTCGAGCAGCATGTGAAAGCCGACGTCGCCATCGGTAGCGTTGATCTCCACGATCGGCTCGAACTCGGAAAATTCGCCCGCCGCCCAGGCCGTGCCGGTGCCGAGCAGCGGCACAACGGCCGCGGCTTTCCACAACGAAAGCCCTCTCATTTGCTTGATCATTTTTTCCAGACTCCCTGTGATGATGGTCGCGGACGGCCACGACTTCGGCCCTCCTGCAGATACAGAGGTCTGGGGTCGGAAAAATCTGTCGCCGCGGGTCAGCGTCGTTCGCGGCGATCCGGCGGTACGTCGAACTCCTTGATGGCGCGCAGCAGCTGCCGGCACGTCACCTGACCGACCATGCGGCCGTGCCGGTCCACAACCGGACGCCGACGACGCTTGTGGTCGAGCATGGACTGGGCGACGTCGATGATGTCGTCGTCGGCGGACACCGACTCCACCGGTGTAGTCATGTGATCCTTCACCGGATGGGTACCCACCTCCTCCTCGTGGTAGGTCGCCCAGAGAATGGCGCGCAGGCAATCGAGCTCGGACAGGATGCCGATCGGCCGATTGCCGTCATCCACCACGGTCACGCCGGAGATCTTGTTGACCAGAATCTGGTGGATCGCCTCGAAGATGTCGGTGTCGGCCTTCACCGTCACCGGACGAGTCAGCATGTAATCCCGGACTCTCACCGATCTCAGCATGTCGCCTCCCCTTTCGGGATCTGGTCCCGAGCCTGTATCGGAGCGCAGCGCCCCCTGCCTAGGAGCTTCATCCGCTCCAGCCTTCGATCAGCTGCCGAATGGCATCGATGACCGGAGTCGGGTGGACGCCGATCAGCAGCACCACGATTCCCAGGGTAACCAGCGTCCACTGGCTCGACCACCCCGGCGCCAGCGGCGATCCGTCGCGCGCCGCCTGCGGGCGGGTCATCGCAAACACTACCCGCAGGTAGTAGTACAGACCGATGCCGCTGCCTGCCACCAGCGCGATCAGCAGCACCCAGGCCGCTGCCGACACGCCGGCGGTGAACAGATAGAACTTGGCGATGAAGCCGGCGGTGAGCGGGATGCCGGCCAGGGACAGCAGCATGACGGTGAACACCGCGGCCACGCCGGGCCGGCGCCAGAACAACCCTTCATAGGCTGTCAGTAGATCCGCATCCCCATCCACCTGCTGCCCGGACACGACGGTGACCACGGCGAAGGCGCCGAGCGTCATGGCGAAGTAGGCGGTCAGATAGACCAGTGCGGCCTCCACCGCCGAGGCGGGGTCGACTGGCGCCAACGCGATCACCGGGATCAGCAGATAGCCCATGTGCGCGACCGCAGAGTACCCGAGCAGACGCTTCAAATGCTGTTGGCGCAGGGCCAGAAGGTTACCCACGAGCATCGACAGAACGGCCAGAACCGTGAGCACCGTCAGCAGCTCGGGGGACGTCAGCGCCCCGGTCTGGATGAGGTAGCGCAGCAGCACGGCGAAAACGGCACCCTTGGCGACGGTACCCAGATAGCCGGCCACGGGTGCAGGAGCGCCCTGATAGACGTCGGGCGTCCACATGTGAAACGGCACCAGCGAGAGCTTGAACGCCACCCCGGCGAGCACCATCACCAGTCCTGCGGTAACCAGCGGTTGCGCCCCCGCCTGCGCGTCCAGCCGGGTGAAATCGAGCGCACCGGTTGCCGCGTAGATCAGGGCCATACCGAACAGGATCGTGGTCGACGCGGCCGCCGACAGCACCAGGTATTTCAGCGCCCCTTCCAGCGGGCTGTGGCCGGCCTGGGGATAGGCGATCAGCACGTACAGCGCCACGGACAGGATCTCGAGACCCAGCAGCAGCGAGGCGAAGTGGCTGGCGCAAGCCAGCGTCACCGCACCGAGCGTCGCCGCCAGGAGCAGCAGGTAATACTCTTCCGGATCGTCGCGGCCGCCTTCGAGATAACGCTGCGAGAGCACCACGACGACGAGCGTGGCGATCAGGAACAGGGCTGCGAGGTAAAGCCCGTATCCGTCGACGATCACCAGCGGCGTCACCGACCGGGGAACGACCGGAAGGGCGACCCACACGCCGGCCAACGAAGCCAGCAGCGCGAGCACGGTAACGGCGACCGCCAGGCCGTGGCCGCGACGGAACGAAACCGTCAGCATCACCAGCAGCAGCGCGCCCCCCAGCACGAGGTGCACGGCGAGCGCCTGGAAGTCGGCCGTGCTCACCGCGCAGCTCCGGTCAGCGCGCGCAGGCCGTCCACCACCGGACCGGAGACGTCGAGCAGCGGCTGCGGGTAAACGCCGAGCGTTATCAGCGCCGCCATCAGCAGTATCATCACGGCCAGCTCACGGGCACCGAAATCACGCAGCTCGGGCGCCCCGCTCGGGGCAGCGCCCTGAAACGAGCGCTGCATCAGCAGCAGCGCGTAGGCCGCCGCCACGATCAGCCCGAGCGCGGCAATGATGGTTGGCCCGACGTCAACCTGAAACGCCCCCAGCAGCACCATGAACTCGCCGACGAAGTTGCCCAGCCCGGGCATGCCCAGCGACGCCACCACGAAGAACAACGCCACCGCGCCCATGCGCGGCGCCCGCTGCCACAACCCGCCCATCTGCGACAGCTCTCGCGTGTGCAGCCGTTCCTGGAGCGCGCCGGCCATCATGAACAGCGCGGCCGTGGAGAATCCGTGTGCCACCATCTGAACCACGGCTCCCTGCACGGCCAGCTGGTTCCAGGCGAACACGCCGAGCAGCACGAAGCCCATGTGGCTGATGCTGCTGTAGGCGACCAGGCGCTTGAAGTCATCCTGGGCGAATGCCAGATAGCCGCCGTAGACCACGCTCACCGCGCCCAGCACCATGAGCGGCTGGCGCAACGCCTCCGAGGCATCCGGAAACAACGGCACGACGAAGCGGATCAGCCCGTAGGCGCCGGTCTTGAGCATGATCCCGGCGAGAATCACGCTTCCCGCGGTGGGCGCCTGGGTGTGGGCGTCCGGCAGCCAGCTGTGCACCGGCACGCTCGGCAGCTTGGTTAGAAACGCTGCAAGAAAGCCCACCATCACCCAGGCCGGCAGCGACCCGGCGCCGGTCACGAGCAGGCGATAGTCGAAGGTCAGCACTCCGGTGGCCGCCTGATGGCTAAGCACCAGGGCGACGATGGCCACCAGCAGCAGCAGCCCGCTGATCTGCGTGAACAGAAAGAACTTCATGGCGGCGTAGGCGCGGGCCTCGTGCCCCCAGATGGCGATCAGCAGGTACATGGGTACCAGCATTACCTCCCAGAAGACGAAGAACAGAAACAGGTCCTGGGCCATGAACACACCCGCCACGCCAGCCAGGGTGAGTAGCAGGTTGAACTGAAAGAACCCGTGGCGCTCGCCGACCTCGGTCCAGGACGACACCACGGCGACGGCTCCGAGCGCCAGGGTCAGGGCCACCATCACCAGGCTCAGCCCATCGAGCACCAGGATCACGCCGATGCCGAAGCGCGGGATCCACGTCAGCGCCACGGTCTCGACCACGCCATCGTCAGCGGCGGCGGCCAGCCATCCGAGTAGCAGCCACGCCGACGCCAGCCCGAGCACCACGAGCGACAGCCGCTGCGGCCAGGAGGGTCCTAGCCGCTCGCCGGCCCAGGCCAGCGGCGCCCCGACCAGCAGCAGGCCGATCAACCCGAGCGAGATCACAGCACCCCCAGCACGATGAGCAGCACCAGCGCCAGCCCGCCGGCCATGTTGGCCAGGTACCAGCGAAGGCGTCCGGTCTGGGTCGCGCTGAGCAGCCCGTTGACACCCAGAGCGCCACCGGCCAGCGCCGCGAACACGCGGTCGACCACGTCGTTGCGATTGATGCGGGCCAGCGCGACGAACGGCCTCTCGATCAGCTGCCGGTACAGCCAGTCGAAGCCCCAGCCCGAGAGCCAGAAGCGGCGGACCGCCCGGGTCCCACCCGACGTGCCGAGACGGGCCACCACCGCACCCCAGCGCTGAAACAGCAGCAAGCCGAGGAGCACGCCCAGCAGCGGTGTCGCGCTGGTCGCCCACATCACCCAGCCGCCGTGGCCGTGGCCGACGCCGCCGTCGGGAAGCACCGCGGCGACCGGGCTCAGACCGAACCAGCCCCCGCCGATGGCGAGCAGCGAGAGCGCCGCCAGCGGCAAGCGCATGGCGATGCCGCCCCGATCCCGGGGCTCGCGGCCCGACTGCTGCCAGCGGGGCTGCCCGAAGAACACCAGCACCAGCAACCGCACGCTGTAAAGCGCCGTGACCAGCGCAGCCAGCAGCGCCACCGACCACAGCCAGAAGCCGCCGGGCGCGTCGAAGGCGGTGAGCAGGATCGCGTCCTTGCTGAAGTAGCCGGAAGTGAACGGCAGCGCGGCCAGGGCGGCGCTGCCCACAAGCATGCCCGCGAAGGGCCAGGGCAGCCGGCGCCATAGCCCGCCCATCCGGGTCACCTCCTGCTCGTGGTGCAGCGCCAGGATCAGCGAGCCGGCGGACAGGAACAACAGCGCCTTGAAGAACGCATGGGTCATCAGGTGGAACACGGCCGCCGACCAGGCGCCCACCCCAAGGGCAAAGAACATGTAGCCGATCTGGCTCATGGTGGAGTACGCGAGGATTCGCTTGACGTCGGTCTGCACCAGGGCCGCGAACGCGGCGATGAACAGGGTGGCCAGGCCCGTCAGCGCCACCGCCGTCTGAGCGACCGGAGCCAGCAGGTACAGGTCGTGCAGGCGCGCGATCAGGTAAACACCGGCGGTGACCATGGTGGCGGCATGGATCAGCGCGCTCACCGGGGTCGGGCCGGCCATGGCGTCCGGCAGCCACGTCTGCAGCGGCAGCTGCGCCGACTTGCCCACGGCACCGCCGAGCAGCAGCAGCGCCGCCAGGGTCAGGGTGGCGGAACCCTCGGGCCAGGCGGCGGTCGCGGCGCCCAGCAACGGCTGGATTTCCAGGGTTCCCAGCTCGCGGAACAGCAGAAACAGGCCGAGCGCCATCGCGGTGTCGCCGATCCGGGTCACCACGAATGCCTTGCGTGCGGCGTAGCCATTAGCCGGGTCCTGCTGGAAGAAGCCGATCAGCAGATAGCTGCACAGCCCCACACCCTCCCAGCCGAGGTAGAGCACCAGCAGATCGTTGCCGAGCACGAGCATCAGCATCGCGAACACGAACAGATTCATGTACGCGAAGAACCGGCTGTAGCCGGGATCCCCGGACATGTACCCGGTGGCGTAGAGATGGATCAGAAAACCCACCCCGGTGATCACCCAGAGCATGACCAGCGACAGGCCGTCCAGGTACAGGGTGAACGCCGGGCGGAATCCGGCCACGTCCAGCCACACCCACAGGGTCTGACTGAAGCCGGTGTCCGCGGGCAGCTCGAAGAACCCGACCGTCACCGGCACCGCCAGCAGCGCAGCGAGCCCGACCGAGCCGGCACCGATCACGGCCACGGCCCGCTCGCCCAGCCTCCCCTCCGTCGCCGCCAGCGCCAGGAAGCCCAGCAGCGGCAGCATCGGGATGAGCCACAGCAGCCCCACGCTCATCACCCCTTGAGCTCGCTGGCGGCGTCGACGTCGAGGGTACCGAGCCGCCGCTCGAGCTGCAGCAGCAGCCCGAGCCCCACGGCTACTTCGGCCGCCGCCAGCGCCAGAATCAGCATGTACATGATCTGCCCGTCGGCGGTTCCCCAGCGCGCGCCCGCGCCGATGAAGGCAAGACCCGCCGCATTCAGCATGATCTCCAGCGACATGAGCAGAAAGATCAGGTTGCGGCGGATCAGCACGCCCAGCAGACCAATCAGAAACAGGGTCGCCGCCAGAGCGAGCACGTGGCTCAGGGGCACGCTCAGCGCCGTCACGACTCCACCTCGTCGTAGCGGGCCCGCAGGTAGCGCCGACCGAGGTGATAGGCGCCGACCAGGGCCGCCAGCAGCAGCACCGAGGCAAGCTCCACGGCAAGCAGGTAAGCGCCGAACAGCGTCCGACCCACCTCCTGCGGGCCGACCACCTGACCGGCCGTGTCGCCGCTGCCGGCGAAGATCAGGTAGGTCAGCTCGAGCAGCAGAACCAGGCTGAGCAGCCCCGGGCCGATCCAGTGCCGGGGCCGCAGCCAGGCGTGCACGGGCGCGGAGCGGCGCTGACCGAGGTTGAGCATCATCACTACGAACACGAACAGCACCATGATCGCTCCGGCGTAGATCACCACCTCCAGGGCTGCAGCGAAGGGCGCGCCGAGCAGAAAGAAGATCACCGCTACCGCCAGCAGCGAGACGATCAGGTAGATCAGAGCATGCACCGCGTTGCTGCGGGTGACGACGAGGACGGTGGCGACCAGGGCCACCGTGGCGGCAATGTAGAAGAGCACTAGGTCCATGGGCCTCCCCCGGCGCGGGTCATGGCAGCAGGCTCCGCACGTCCACGGGTTCGAGCTCGCGCTCCGCCTGCCCCTTGTCCTTGCCGCCGATGGCCTTTCCGGCCACCTTCCAGAAGCTGTAATCCGGGTACTTGCCGACCCCATCGATGAGCAGGTGCGGCTTCTCGTAGACCATGTTGCTGCGCTGGTACTCGCACAGCTCGAAGTCGGGAATCAGCTGGATCGCGTAGGTCGGGCACGCTTCCTCGCACATCCCGCACATGATGCAGCGGGAGAAGTTGATGCGGAAAAACTCCGGGTACCAGCGGCCATGCTCGTCTTCGGTCTTCTGCAGAGCGATGCAGTCCACGGGGCAGA
>JBFISC010000010.1:0-31404 GCA_041608775.1 Pseudomonadales bacterium
GCAGGTGACCTTGTTGCCCAGGTATTCCTCGATGCTCGGCAGGTTGAACGCGTCGTCTTCGGACACGAAGCTGATGCTGATGCCCTCCGCGCCGGCGCGTCCGGTCCGACCGATCCGGTGCACGTAGTCCTCGGGGTCTTCCGGCAGGTCGAAGTTGACCACATGGCTCACGCCTTCGACGTGAATGCCGCGACCGGCCACATCCGTCGCCACCACGTAGGGGATGTCGCCTTCCTTGAAGCGCTGCAGGGTGGACAGGCGCTTGCGTTGGGGGATGTCGCCGGCGAGCCCTTCCACGTTGAGCCCGCGCTTGGACAGGTAGCTGACCAGCCGATGGGTCTGATCCCGGCGATTGGCGAAGATCAGGGCCCGTTCGGGCTTTTCGGTGGAGAGGAAGTTCACCAGTACCTTGGCCTTTTCCTCCGCGGCGACCAGCCAGAATTCCTGCTCCACGGTGTCCGTGGCGACGGTCTCCGGGGTGATGGATACGTGCTCCGGCTGGAGCGTCCAGGCGGCTGCCAGGCGCATGACGTCATCGTTGAAGGTGGCGCTGAAGAACAGGGTCTGGCGGCTGCGCTTGTGCGGGGTCTGGTAGACGATGCGGCGCACGTCCGGAATGAAGCCCATGTCCAGCATCCGGTCGGCTTCGTCGATGACCAGCACCTCGACCTGCTTGAGGTTGAGCTGGCGGCGGTTGATGAAGTCGAGCAGCCGTCCCGGGGTGGCGATCAGCAGATCGAGACGGCCCGATTTCACGCGATCGAGCTGCTTCTGAAAATCCATGCCGCCCACCACGCAGCACACGCCGGCGTCCATGTGTTTTGTTAGATCCAGCGCGTCCGATTCGATCTGCAGGGCCAGTTCCCGGGTCGGCGCCAGCACCAACGCCCTGGGCGTGCCTTTCGGCCGCTCGCGCTGGTCCGGGTTCTCCCAGATCCGGGTGAGAATGGTGATCAGAAACGCCGCTGTCTTTCCCGTGCCGGTCTGCGCCTGACCGGTGACGTCGTAATCTGCCAGGCTGAACGGGAGCACGCCGCTCTGGATGGGGGTGCAGTAGCTGAAGCCGAGGTCTGCAATCGCGTGCAGCAGCGGCAGCGGCAGGGCGAAATCCTGGAAGCGATCCTTGTCGGGATCCTCCGCTACCTCGAAGTCTGAAATCTGCCAGTCGCTCACGTTGTTCACTTGTCCTTACGCTGCTGAATTTCATCCTGCACGCTGGCCAGCTTCACACACAGCACCAGGATCTGCATGGCGACCTTGACGTCGTCCAGCTTGGCGAAGGTGGGGGCGATACGCAGATTGCAGTCGTTGGGATCACGGCCGTAGGGGAACGTCGCGCCGGGCGGCGTCAGGCTCAGGCCCACCCCCGCGGCGAGCCCGGCCACTTTGCCGGCGAGGCCCGGACGGGTATCGAGGGAGACGAAGTAGCCGCCGCGCGGCGTGGTCCAGGTGGCCACGTCGAGATCTCCCAGACCCTGCTGCAGCGCCGCCGCCACGGCATCGAACTTGGGCTTGATCAGCGCCGCGTGCCGCTGCATGTGGGCGGCCAGCTTGCCGTCCCCGAGGAAGCGCGCATGGCGCAGCTGGTTGACCTTGTCCGGCCCGATGCTGAAAGCGCTGAGTCGTTTCTCCAGCGCCCCCAGGACGGTCTCGGTGGCGCTGACGAAGCCGAGGCCGCTGCCGGCATAGGTGATCTTGGACGTGGAGCCGAACAGCACCGCGTGGTCGGCGGTGCCGGCGGCGGTCGCCAGTGCCATCAGCGAGGCGAGCTTCGGCGGCGGGAACTCCAGGTCGTGGACCGTGTAGGCGTTGTCCCAGAGCACCACGAAGTCGTCGGCGGCCGCGCCGCCGGGCAGTCGGGCCAGGCGCTCGACCACGCTGTCGGAGTAGATGCAGCCGCTGGGGTTGGAGTACTTCGGCACGCACCAGATGCCTTTGATGCTCGCGTCTTCGCGCGCCAGGGCTTCCACCCGGTCCATGTCGGGCCCGTCGTCGGTCATTGGAACGCTGACCAGCGCCACGCCCAGGGACTCGGTGAGGGTGAAGTGACGGTCGTACCCCGGCACCGGGGCCAGCAGTTTGGGCGACGGGGTCCGGCTCCAGCGCCGCTCGTCACCCCACAGGCCGAAGCGCAACGCCGTATCGGCGGCCAGATGCATGAGGGTCAGGCTCGAGTTTCCCCAGCAGATCACCTGCTGCGGCTCGACGTCGAGCAGCTCGGCGCCCAGCGCCCGCGCCTCCGGCAGCCCGCGCAGACCGCCGTAGTTGCGGCTGTCGGTGCCGTCGGCGGCCAGGAAATCGCCGGCCAGCACGGTCTCCATGGGGTCGGACAACGCCAGCTGGTCGGGCGCCGGCTTGCCGCGGGTGAGGTCCAGCTTGATACGGTTGCCCCTGGCCAGCTCCAGGTCGGCGGTCAACGTGGCTTCGAGGTCTTGGAGATGCTGGAGCTCCAGCTCGGTCAGCTTGGTCATCAGTTCAATCCGGTGGTTTCGTCCACGCCGATCATCAGGTTGAGATTCTGCACGGCGGCGCCCGACGCCCCTTTGCCGAGATTGTCGTAGCGGGCCACCAGCAGCAGCTGCCGGTCGTGTCCGAACACCATCAGCTCGATGCGGTTGCTCTGATTGCAGGCCGTGGGGCTCAGAAAACCCGCTTCCACCGCCTTGGCCGCCCCGGCGGGGAGCACGTCGATGAACGGCTCGTCGCGATAGCGCTCGGCGAGCAGCGCCTGCACCTCTTCGGGTCGCGGGCTGCCGGTCAGCTCCGACGTGAACAGCGGCACCTGCACCAGCATGCCCTGGTAGAAGTCGCCGACGATGGGCGCGAACAGCGGTGGCTGGGTGCAGCCGGAGTAGCGGTGCATCTCAGGCACGTGCTTGTGCGCCAGGCCGAGGGCGTAGGGTCGGGTGCTGCAGCGCTCGCGGGTTTCCGCGTCGAAACCCTGGTAGGTCTCGATGAGGCTGCGGCCACCGCCGGAATAACCGGAAATGGCGTGAATTCTCAGCGGCAGATCCTTCGGCAGCGTGCCGCTGTCGATGAGCGGCCGGGTCAGGAGTATGAAACCCTGCGGGTAGCAGCCGGGGTTGGACACCCGCGCTGCGCTGGCGATGCGCTCGCGGGCACCGGCGTCGAGCTCCGGCAGGCCGTAAACCCAGTCCGAGTCGACCCGGTAGGCGCTGCTGGCATCGAGAATGCGGCAACCGTCGCCGGCCAGCGCCACCGCCTCGCGGGCGGCATCGTCCGGCAGGCAGAGGATGGCGACGTCCGCTTGCTCCAGCAGGCGGGCGCGGGCCGCGCTGTCTTTGCGGGCCCGTTCGTCGATGCGGAGCAGGGTCAGGTCCTTGCGGGCGCGCACGCGCTCGGCGATCTGCAGCCCGGTGGTACCGGCTTCTCCGTCGATGAAAACTTTCGTCAAGTCAGGGCTTCGTTCACAGGAGGCGCGGCATTTTAGAGTGCTGAGCCGCAGTTTTCTATGAGTTCCGCGGGCGCTCCCAGGACCAGCGCCACAGCCACAGGAATGCCCAGTAGGCGAGCAGCAGGGTGGCAACGGGGACCAGCACGGTCTGCACCGTGAACAGCACGATGAGATCGATCAGCGCTTCGATGGCGGTTTCCACCCGCTCGCGCAGCGCGCTGAGCTGGGCGCGGACGTCGAGCGCCTGCCGCTGATCATCGATGAATTCGCCCAGGCGCTGCAGCACCGACAGCTCGCCGTCGGGGGCCTGCGACGGATCGGGCGGGTTTTCCCGCAGCGCTTCGATGTGCGCCTGGGTGACTTCGATCCGCACCAGCGACTGCTGCTGACGTTCGGCCAGCACGGCCCGGTCGGTCCAGCCGGTGGCGAGGGCGGTTAGGGCAAACAGGAAGCGCAGGAATATCAGCAGGGTGACCACGCGGAGCAGGGTGACCCGGACTGCCCCGGCACCCGGCCACCAGAGCGCCAGCAGATAGACGACCACACCTGCGGACAGCACCCCGTTGACCCAGGGATTGACCACCACCTCCGCGAGCAGCATCTGCGTGCCCAGGGACACGCAGGCGAGAAGCGCGAGCCAGGAGAAGCTCTCCACCAGGTCGTTCAGCGGGTCGAGCGCCTCCCCGACGCTGAGGGTCACCCCGACCCCTACGGGCTGCACGGCGAGTTCGGTTCCCTGGGCCACGGAAATCACGCCGTTCAGCGCGCGCGCCACCGCGAAGGTGGCGAGGGCGCGCTTCAGGGTGTCGCCGCTGCTGCCGAGGGCGGCAGCGTCGAGGACCTGGGACCAGGACAGCGCCACCACGCCCGCCAGCAGGAGGGTGGCCAGGGCGCGGCGCACGATGCCCCGGGAACGTCCCGGCGGCTGCCGGAATTCACTCAATGCCGGCCTTCTGCCAGGCGACGAACAGGCTCTCGAGCTTCTCGTGGATGACGCTGGTGAGCGAGCTGCGGTCGAGGTCCGAGATCTTCTCCAGGATCTTCGGCTTCAGCCGGTGCAGGTGCAGCACCGGCCAGGCTTCCTCGAACTCCCGCAGATCACCCTTGGCGAGCACCGGCAGGAACTGATCGTCCGCGGGTCGGTGCTTCATGATCGCCTGGATTCCGGCCTGGAAAGGCACCTGGCGCTCGCCAAGGCTGCGATCCTCCCGCACGTTGGCGAGATAGAGACCCTGACGGCCCACCATCTCACCCGGAATGATGTACAGACCGGTGGAAACCACGGCGTCCGTCTGGATGTTGAAGAAGGTGTCGTGGAATGCCATCGGGTCCGGCAGGATCACCAGTTTCCGCTGCCATTCCTGTGGAAAGAACATGCGGTAATTGGTGTAGAGCTGCTCGACCGACGGGGAGTACACACACATGGTCGATTCGAACTGCTGGACGAATTCCATCGCCCGGTCGCGGTCGCTGAATTCAGCCAGGTCCCAGGCGAGATCGGGGTTTTCGGGCAGACTCGACATCCGCTCGGACTCGTCGATGCGTTACGGATGATTGTAGTGCATCAATCCGGGGAGGAGAGACTGGGGAAGAACTTCGGGGTATTTGTTATGTAGGCTGCGTATTTCGGGTGGCGGCGCTTCATGTCCTCCTCGAGGATGTCGTTCGACAGGCCGACGAAGAATACGGTCATCACCGCTGGGCCGATAAGTGCCCACCAGGTCGCGGGCGCCACGGCCACCAGACCCAGGCCCCACCACTGCAGCGCGTCGCCGAAGTAGTTGGGATGCCGCGACCGGCCCCAAAGGCCGCTGTCGAGAATGCGGCCGTCGTTGTCGGGACTGGCTTTGAACCGGGTCAGTTGGACATCGGCCACCAGCTCGAAGAGAAACCCGGTGACCCACACCACGACGCCGAGCAGGTTCAGCAGGTTGAGCGGTTCCGGCCGCACGAAGGCGGCCACCAGCGGGGTTGCCACCAGGGCGGCGATGCCGGCCTGCAGCAGGAACACCCGGTAGTAGCTGATCAGCCACCAGTTGTCGCCGCCGCCCTCGCGCCAGCGCTGGTAGCGCTTGTCTTCGCCGTGGCCGAGGTTGCGGGCCACCAGGTGGGAAGCCAGACGCAGGCCCCAGATCGTCACCAGCAGGGTGACGAGATAAGGCTTCGGCTGCAGCTCTCCCGACGCCGGCAGGAGCACCCAGGCGACGGCGACGAACAGGGGCCCCCAGAACAGGTCGATGATGCTCGCGTTCCGCAGCGGCACGCTGACCGCCCAGATCGCGCTGACCATCGTCAGCAGGACCAGCAAGGTCAGCCCGTAGGCTTCGAAGAACCCCATGCCGGCGGCGCTGTTCATGAGCCGGTGACGCGGTTGAGCCAGCGGCCGATGTCGTCGACCTCTTCCTGGCACACCTGATGGCCCATTCCGTACTCGTGCCACTCGACCTGATAGCCGAGCTTCAGCAGCGCTTCGCGGGACGTGATCGCCCGGGTGATGGGGATCATCGGGTCGGCCTGGCCGTGGGCCATGAAGATCGGGACGTCGACGCTGGCGAGGCTGACCTCGTCGGTGAGGTGCTCGTGATCGTGAACGTAGGTGGACAGCGCCATGATGCCGGCGAGCCGCGTCGGGTGGCGCAGCCCGAGATGCAGGGCGATCACGCCTCCCTGGGAGAACCCCGCCAGCACGATGCGGTGGGCTGGAACGCCGCGTTCGATCTCTCGTGCCACCAGCGCCTCGATGGCGGCCGCGGAGGCCCGGATGTCCTCGGTGCCGGACAACGGCGCGCCCGGGTCGATGTCGTACCACGCCCGCATCTCCATGCCGGCATTGATGGTCACGGGACGGACGGGCGCGTTGGGGAAGACGAACCGGATCGGGTTGTCGAGGTTCAGCATGGGCACGATGGGCTCGAAGTCGCCGGCATCGGCACCGAGGCCGTGGAGCCAGATCACGCTGGCAGCGGCCGGCCGTGGCGGCTCGATCTCCAGGCATTCGAGAAGCTGGCTCATGTTCGGCTCGCGTGGCGGAGGTGGCTCGAGTTCAGCAACATCACGACGGGATTGCAACGTGCCGGCGTGCTGCAGGGGCGTCGCGACAGATTCAGATGGGAGCTCACCACGCGGCGTGTGATAATGCCGTGATGGATGACGGACTCAATCGCACGCCGTCGCGCGATATCAGCAACCTCAAGCCCGCGTTCAAGTTCCTGCGGCCGTACCTGCCGCAGGTGCTGTTCGCCAGCGTTGCGCTGATCATCACCGCCGGAGTAACGCTGTCCATCGGGCAGGGCATGCGGCTGGTGATCGATCAGGGTCTGGGGGAAGGCTCGTCGGATGTTCTGGTGCAGACCATCGGCCTGTTTGCCGTGCTGATGGTGCTGCTCACCCTGGGTACGTTCATGCGCTTCTACTTCGTCAGCTGGGTCGGCGAGCGGGTCAGCGCCGATATCCGCCGTGCGGTTTTCGATCACATCATCCGCCTGCACCCCGGATTCTTCGAGGTCAATCAGCCTACCGAAATCCAATCGAGGATCACCACGGATACCACGCTGCTGCAGACCGTCATCGGCTCGTCCGTGTCCATCGCGCTGCGCAACGTGCTGATGTTTCTCGGCGGGCTGGTTCTGCTGTTCGTCACCAACGCCAAGCTGTCGCTGGTGGTGGTGGCCAGCGTGCCGTTCGTGGTGGCGCCCGTCGTGCTGTTCGGGCGCCGGGTACGCTCGCTGTCGCGACGCAGCCAGGACACTCTGGCCGAGGTCGGCAGCTACGCCGGCGAGTCCCTGCGGCACATCAAGGTGGTGCAGGCCTTCAACCACCAGGACGTGGACGAGGCGATCTTCGGGCGCCGGGTGGAAGGCGCGTTCGCGGTGGGGGTGCGGCGGATCCGCCAGCGGGCCCTGCTGATCGCGCTGGTCATGCTGCTGGTCATGGCGGCGATCGCAACCATGCTCTGGGTGGGTGGCAGCGATGTCCTGTCCGGGCGGATCTCGGCCGGTGAGCTGGCGGCCTTCATCTTCTACGCCTTCATCGTGGCCGGCAGCGTCGGCGCCATCAGCGAGGTCTACAGCGATCTGCAGCGCGCCGCCGGCGCGACCGAGCGACTCATGGAGCTGCTGGAATCGCCGTCGGCGTTGCCGGAGCCGCAACACCCGACGCCGCTGCCGGCGGGAGCCGGCGGCAGGCTGGAACTCATCGACGTGGTCTTCCGCTACCCGCTGCGCCCGACGGTCACCGTGCTGGATCGCGTCAGCTTTGCCGTGGCGCCGGGTGAGATGGTGGCCATCGTCGGCCCCTCCGGCGCGGGCAAGAGCACCCTGTTCGATCTGATGCAGCGCTTCTACGACCCGGTGGAGGGCAGCGTTCGCCTGGACGGCGTGGACCTCAGGGACGTGTCGCTGGCAGAGCTGCGCCGGTGCATCGGCTACGTTCCTCAGGAGCCGGTGATGTTCGCCGGCAGCGTTGGCGACAACCTGCGCTACGGGCTGCCGGATGCGAGCGAGGAGGCGGTGTTCGAAGCGCTGCGTCTGGCCCACGCGGACACCTTCGTGCGGGCGCTGCCTGGGGGTCTGGAGACCCACGTGGGGGAAGGCGGCAGCGGGCTGTCCGGAGGCCAGAAGCAGCGTCTGGCCATCGCCAGGGCGCTGCTGCCGCAACCGCGTCTGCTCCTCCTCGACGAGGCCACAAGCGCCCTGGATGCGGAATCCGAGCAGCGGATCCGCGACAGCATCCAGGCTCTCAAGGGTCGTTGCAGCATCGTCGCCATTGCTCATCGGCTGTCGACCGTGCGTCAGGCGGACCGCATTCTGGTGCTCGATGAAGGGCGCCTCGTTGCCAGCGGCGATCACGACGCGCTGCTGCAATCCAGCGACCTTTACGCGCGCTTCGCGCGCATTCAGTTCTCGGCGGATGGTGCCGAGCCGCAATTTCCTTGCGTCGCCAAAGGCCGGTAAACTCGGCCGTTCCACGGAATTCAGGGGGAAGAGATGGGTCCGCTATCAGGTTATCGAATCGTCGAGCTGGCCGGCATCGGTCCGGGTCCGTTCTGCGGCATGATGCTCTCGGACATGGGCGCCGAGGTGATCCGGATCGATCGTCCGGGCGCCGGCGCTGGGCGAACTCAGGACGTGCTGGCGCGCAACCGCCGCTCCGTGGCCGTGGATCTGAAGAAGCCCGAGGGGGTAGAGACCGTGCTGCGCCTGGTTGAAACCGCCGACGGCCTGTTCGAGGGCTTCCGGCCCGGCGTCACCGAGCGGCTCGGCCTCGGTCCGGAGGACTGCATGGCGCGCAACTCCAGGCTGGTCTACGGGCGCATGACCGGGTGGGGGCAGGAAGGACCCATGGCCCTGGCGGCCGGGCACGACATCAATTACATCGGGCTGGCCGGCGCGTTGCACGCGATCGGCCGGCCGGGCGAGAGGCCGGTGCCGCCGCTGAACCTCGTCGGCGACTTCGGTGGCGGCGGCATGCTGCTGGCGTTCGGCATGGTCTGCGGGATGCTCGAAGCGCAGAAATCCGGCAAAGGCCAGGTGGTGGATGCGGCCATGGTGGACGGCGCCGCCACCCTGATGGCCATGTTCTTCACCATGGGGGCTGCCGGCGCGTTCACCGATCGCCGCGGCACCAACCTGCTCGACGGCGGCGCCCACTTCTACGACACCTACGAGACCAGCGACGGCAAGTACATCTGCATCGGCTCCATCGAGCCGCAGTTCTACGCGCTGCTGGTGGCGAAGGCCGATCTCGACAAGGATCGGTTCGCGCCGCAGATGGATGCCAAGCAGTGGCCGGCGCTGAAGCAGGAGCTCACCGAGGTCTTCAAGTCGAAGACCCGCGACGAGTGGTGCGAGATCATGGAAGGCACGGACGTCTGCTTCGCTCCGGTGCTTTCGGTGTTCGAGGCGCCCGAGCATCCGCACAACCAGGCCCGCGGCACGTTCATAGAGCTCGATGGCGTGGTGCAACCGGCGCCGTCGCCGCGCTTCTCCCGCACCCCGCCGGAAGTGTCCCACGCCGCACCGGCACCTGGGCGGGACTCTGCCGCCGTGCTCGCCGATTGCGGTTTCACCGCCGAGGAGATCGACGGCCTGCGCGAAGGGGGGGTCATTCCCGCCGCGTAGTGGACGCCGCGTAGTGGACGCCGCGTAGCGGAGAAGGGGCCCGGTTTCGGGGGAGACCGGTCGAGCACACAGGGAGGCAGGATGAGCGTTGAGCTTCTGGATACGCCCCGGTTCTTCGGGTACCGCGTGCGCAGGCAGATTCTCGGCAAGACCTACCAGGAGTATTTCCCGCTCAAAGACCAGGGCCGCCGCCTGCGCGGCGAGCGGCGCGCCCGGGTGAGGGCCCGGGCGGAGGCGCGGGACGCCGAGCTGGCCGAGCAGCAGCAGGCAGCGCAGCAGAAACGGGCCAGGGAGATCCGCCTCGACGGCAACGGCCAGGTGCGCGGCATCCTCTGCCGCATGAAGACCGAGAAGAGCGGCAACCGGACGCCGGTGTTTCAGATCGGCGTGATGTCGCTGCTGGAGAACCGCATCGTCAACACCACGGTATCGATCAACAAATTCGGCGTGGAGGAGGCGTGGCGACGGGCGGTGGAGTTCTACATCCGGCACAAGAAGATCAGCCGCCGTTCCGGCGCCTACCGGGCATTGCTCGATGCGCGCCCGAGCCCCGCCGAGCTGGAACGCCTGCTGGCGGCCCGGGGCGGCCCGTCGCGCCGTGGCAGGCGCACGAAGGCAAGGAGGCGATCTTGAGTTACGCTGAGGAGTACCGCCATTCGCTGACCGATCCGGAGGGATTCTGGTCCGAGCAGGCCAGGGCGCTGCCGTGGTTCACCTTCCCGGAACGGATTCTCGATCAGGACGAAAACGGGGTCTGGCGCTGGTTTCAGGGGGGCACGACCAACTCCGCATGGCTGGCCCTGGACCGTCACGTGGAAGCCGGTCGCGGCGACGTGACCGCGCTGATCTACGATTCGCCCGCCACCGGTAACGTCCAACGCTTCAGCTACGCCGAGCTGACGGCCCGGGTGGCGAAGGCCGCGGGCGCGCTCAGGGAGCTGGGCGTGGGCCCGGGCGACAGGGTGGTGATCTATATGCCCATGGTCCCGGAGGCGGTCATCGGCATGCTGGCCTGCGCCCGGATCGGTGCGGTGCATTCCGTCGTGTTCGGCGGCTTTGCGGCCCGGGAGCTGGCTGCCCGCATCGACGATGCTACTCCGGACGTGGTGCTCACCGCATCCTGCGGCATCGAGTTCAGCAACGTGATTCCCTACACCCCGCTGGTGGAGGGCGCCATCGCGCTGGCGGCGCACAAGCCGCGCCACGTGGTGCTGCTGCAGCGCGAGCAGGGGCCGGCGCAGATGCCGGCTGGATGGCTCGACTGGGAATCCTGGGAAGCTGCCGGGGCGCCCGCAGACTGGGTCGCCGTCGGCGCAACGGATCCCCTCTACATCCTCTATACGTCCGGGACCACGGGCAAGCCGAAGGGCGTGCTTCGCGACAATGGCGGGCACGCGGTGGCGCTGAACTACAGCATGAAGGCCATCTACGACGTGGACGCGGGCGATGTGTTCTGGGCCGCCTCGGATGTCGGCTGGGTCGTGGGTCACAGCTACATCGTTTACGGCCCGCTGATCAGGGGCTGCACGTCCGTTCTCTACGAAGGCAAGCCGGTGCGCACGCCGGATGCCGGCGCCTACTGGCGGGTGATCCAGGACCATCGGGTGAGGAGTTTTTTCGACGCGCCGACGGCGTTCCGCGCGATCCGCAAGGAAGATCCCGAGTGCGCGTTGAAGGACCGCTACGACGTGTCGTCGCTGAAGTACCAGTTCGTGGCCGGCGAGCGTCTGGACCCGCCAACGTACCACTGGCTGCGCGAGCACCTGCAGATCCCGGTGATCGACCACTGGTGGCAGACCGAGACCGGCTGGTCGATCTGCGCGAACATGGCCGGCGTCGAGCTGCTGGAGACCAAACCCGGCTCGCCCACCCTGCCGGTGCCGGGCTACGACCTGCGCATTCTCGATGAGGCGGGCCATGAAACCGGCGCGGGGAAAGAGGGGGCCGTAGTGCTGAAGGCGCCGCTGCCGCCGGGCGCGCTGCCAACGGTGTGGGGCGACCATCAGCGCTACCAGGACGCGTACTGGTCTCAGTTCCCCGGCTTCTACTTCACTGGCGACGAGGGCTACCGGGACGAGGACGGCTACGTCTACATCATGGGGCGCATGGACGACGTCATCAACGTGGCCGGTCATCGGCTCTCCACCGGACAGATGGAAGAGGTGCTGGCCGCGCACCCGGCGGTGGCGGAGTGCGCCGTGATCGGCGTTGCAGACACGGACAAGGGTCAGATACCGCTCGGCCTGCTGCTGCTGAAAGACGGCGTCAACGTGGATCCAGCAGATCTGCAGCAGGAACTGGTGCAGATGGTGCGCCAACAGGTGGGAGCGTTCGCCAACTTCAAACGCGCCGTGGTGGTCAAACGCCTTCCGAAGACCCGCTCCGGCAAAATACTGCGGCAGATCATCCGCAAGATGGCGGACGGAAAGCCTTTCACCGCCCCATCGACGATCGACGATCCGGCGATTCTGACCGAGATCGGCGATGCCCTGCGCGAGCACGGATTGATGCGGGAAGGCTCATGATCATCGTCCACGGCACGATACCGATACGTCCCGACTGCCGGGATCAGGCGCTGCGGCTCGCCCGCGGGATGACCGAAGCCACCCGGGCGGAGCCGGGCTGCCTGTCCTACGACTTCTACATCGGCCTGTCCGATCCCAACACGCTGATGCTGTTCCAGGAATGGGAGAGCATGGAAGCGCTCATGCGCCACTTCCAGACGCCGCACATGGAGGAATTCCTGCGGGCGCTACCGGAGGTGGTGTCCGGCGAAATCACTACCCGCCGGTACGCGGTGCAGAGTGTCGACGACGATCCCGACGAGGTCGACGAGGGTACGCCGGTCATTCACTGATCCACGACGCCGGCGCGGTTGAGATGCCGCATCGCCAGGCTCGCGACCGCGATCAAGCCCACGGCGAAACCCGTCTCCCAGAGTGCCAGGGTCCGCTGATCGGCGGTGGCGGCCTCCATGGTGCCGTGGATGAAATAGAGGGTCGCCGCGAGGATCGCGTAGAAGTAGCCGCGCTGGCGGCCTCGGAGGACCCCGGGCAGCACCAGCAGCAGCGGGGTCACCTGGAGCACGAACCAGGCGATGTTGCTGAAGGTCTGATCCAGCGGCTCCACGAAGAACTGGCGCACCCCGGTGATGGCGAACAGCGAGCCGAGCAGCAGGAGCGCGAGGAACTGCAGCCCTTTCACCGCCGCGATCCCGGCTGGTGCAGCCGGACGGCGACATCCGCCAGGCGGGCGCCGAGGGCGAAGGCGAGCGCTTCCTCGGCCTCGCTCAGTGCGGGCCGGGCTTCGCTGCCGCTGACGTGGCTGGCGCCGTAGGGGGTACCGCCGCTGCTGGTTTCGTTGAGCCAGCGCTCGCTGTACGGCAGCCCCAGCAGAATCATCCCGTGGTGCAGCAGCGGCATCATCATGGTCAGCAGCGTGGTCTCCTGGCCGCCGTGCAGCGAGCCGGTGGAGCAGAACACGGCAGCCGGTTTGCCTGCCAGGCTATGGGACAACCACAGGTCGACGGTGCCATCGAGAAAGAACTTGAGCGGCGCCGCCATGTTGCCGAACCGGGTCGGCGAGCCCAGCGCCAGCGCGCTGCAGCCGGCCAGGTCGTCCTTGCTGCAGTACACGGCACCGTCGTCGGGGATCGCCGGTACGGTCTGCTCGGTGGCTGCGGATACCGGAGGCACGGTGCGGACGCGGACGTCGACCTCGCCGCCGCTCTGGGCGCCCCGCGCCAGATGGCGTGCGAGGTTGGCGGTTCCGCCGGAGCGGCTGTAGTACAGCACCAGGACGTAGGGTCGGCTCACCGTGGCGTCAGAGCACGTCGAGCACGGCTTCCGGCGGGCGGCCCAGCGCCGCACCCTTGCCGGTGACCACGATGGGCCGCTCGATGAGCACCGGGTGCTTCACCATGGCGTCGATCAGCGCGTCGTCGGACAGGTTCGGGTCGTCGAGTCCGAGCTCCCGATAGGCGGCTTCCTTGCGCCGCAGCAGCGCCCGCGGCGCGAGCCCGAGCTGACCGAGCAGATCCCGCAGGGTCTCGGCGGAAGGCGGGTTCTCCAGGTAGCGCACAACCCGGTGCTCGACGCCCCGCTCGGTGAGCAGCGCCAGGGTCTGGCGGGACTTGGAACAGCGGGGATTGTGATAGATAGTGACAGGCTCGTTCATGATCCGGAATGGTAGCGAACCGTGACCGACACCGCAGCACTGAAACGCCGGAGGGATTGGCGACAGCGGGCAGCGATCGGCTCCTGGCGCGCCGCCGTCGTCGTCTGCCTGCTGCTGGGCGCCGGCTGCGCCGAGGAACCGGAGCTCCGCCTCGCCGACGGCACCGGCACCAGCTGGGATGCCTGGGAGGGCAAATGGCTGCTGATCAACTACTGGGCGGAGTGGTGCGCGCCGTGCCGCAAGGAGATACCGGAACTCAACCGGATCCACCACGATGACACCGGGGTGGTCGTGCTGGGGGTGAATTTCGACGGGCTGCAGGGTGAGGCGTTGACCACGCTGATGGCCGAGATGGACGTGCGGTTTCCGGTGCTCCAGAACGATCCCGCCCCGCGCTGGGAGCAGCCGCGCCCGTCAGTGCTGCCGAGCACCCTGGTGATCGACCCGGAAGGGCAGCTCCACGACGTGCTGGTGGGGCCGCAGACCTACGAGGATCTGGCCCGGGCCGTCGGCATGACCTCTGAGGTCTGAACGGCGGCCCCGGCCGGGGTCGGCTCAGTTGCGATCGACGATGCCGGGAAGCGGCGGATCCAGCGCGAACATCTCGGCCATGTCCGAGAACTTCTCCAGCTTCGGCGCGAAGTACTCGAGGGGCGCGGCGACGCCCTCGGGGATCGAAGGTCGCTCCGGGTTCGAACCGACCTCCGAAACCACCGCCAGCTCTTCCTCCTCGAGTTCCCGGACGATTCGCTCCACGTCCCGCTTTGCCTGGGCGTCCGGCACGTCGTAGCGGTCCGACAGGCAGCCGGCGATGTAATCCACCGAGCACCCCTGCTCGATCATGGACCAGATCAGCGTGGCGGAGTCGGCCATGCTGTAGTACATGCCCGTGGCCAGATTGATGAGCACGGCCTCACCATCCATGATCTTGGCCGCGAGCTGGTCGCCGTTGGGTGATACGAATCGTTGTTCAGACATGACTGCTACTACTCCGGTTCAGGTCAGCTGGGTGAGTGGGGCGTGGGTTCAGAGGTTTCTCGCCAGCGCCGACACGACATCGGGGATGGCGTCGACGTCGCGGCCAAGCTCCAACCAGAAGGCAGGCAGGCTCTCGACCAGGGCGCTGACCCGGGCGAACGCCGCTCTGCTCGGTCTCGGCAGGAACATGACTGACGTTGGTGCGATGGCCATGAGCGCTTCACCCTTGGATGCAGGCCGGGTGCTGGTCATGCCGCGGTCGACCACTCTGGGCAACAGCAGCGCGCTGAGGTCGACCTCCGTGGCGAGATCATTGCCGTAGTCGCCGCGAAGGTAGCTGATCCGCTTGTCCTCGAACGCGTGGTTCGCAGCCTTCGAGATTCGCTCCAGCGCCGGGAAGCGGTGAATGTGGTGATTGGCGAGCAGGCAAGTGCCGTAGATGCCGTGGCCCCGGAAACGGGGCGCGGTGCCGCTGAAGCCGACGAAATCGTCGCCGAGGAAACCCATGCCCGCGAGCATGCAGGCGATGGATGAGGTGGACTTGCCCGCGCCGCCGTTACCGACGAACAGCAACCCTCGATTCTCCGCGGTGATGAGGCCGGCATGGACGAACTGCACGCCGCGCTCTTCGAGCCAGGTGGAAAGCAGCTTGTGAAACGGCCGTGCCCGCTCATCGAGGTTGAGTAGCGACTCGGACGCGTACCAGCTGACGATCCGGCTTTGCTCGCGATCCAGCCAGGATCGCGTGTGCCCGCGTTCCTCGCCCACGAATCGCCCGTCGTCCGAGGCCTTCAGCAGGATCCCGTACCGGCTTTCGGTGGGTGCGGCCGTCTGCGCCGGCGCGTAGCCGGTCTCCTCACCGTGAATGACATCGACCACGAGATCCGGCCGCCTGCCATCGGCGACCGGCAGATGAGCGAGCGGGGCGAGCAGCGTCGCAGCCAGGGTTGGTCCCGCGACGCGAAGCCGAACGTGGAAGCCGGCCACCACGACGTCGAGCTGCTCCGGCTTCAGGTGAGTCGAAGCTTCCACAAAGGCGTGGGACAGCTCTGCGAAGGGAACCGCGGAAGGGTCGAGTATCTGGTCGCCGATCTCGGTAGCGCTCTGGGCCATGGTTTCGGTTCTGAGAGGTTTCGGGTTTTCTACCCGTCATGAGCGTCAATCGCTGTCTCGGAAATGCAAACCTGATGTGAGCCGCAGCGTTCGAACGGTTCGTTTCGCGAGTCGGCGCAGCAGGCGTCGCGCGCGTTCTGCCGGGGATTCCTGAACCGGCACGTAGCGGTCGAGAGGCTCGAAGCCAAGCAGTTGCCGGGCGTCCGCGAGAGACCAGGGTGAGCCCTCGACCGCGGACCTGACGTTGACCACGGCAAAGCCGACCCGGTCGGCGTCTACCGCCAGGCTCACGGCTCGGCACAGGTCGCGGTTGCTCAGCCACCGCTGCTGCACGGCCACGTCGGGGTGTCCTCGCGGAGCGTGATTGGCGCCCTCGCGGACCATGCCGAGGCGCAGGCAGATGACGGAAAGCCCGTGTGCCTCCGCGTAGTGTCTGCCGATGCGCTCTGCGACGGCCTTGCTGATGCCGTACGGAGTGTCCGGGGTACCGACCTGCCGCCGCGTGCCCATGCCGGCGTGGAGCGAGCTGGCGAGCACGACCTTGGCAACGCCGCTGTCGACCGCGGCGTGGAAGACGTTGAGGGTGGCGTCGACGTTGTCCTGGATCAGGTCTGGCCATTCTGCGCGGTGGTTGGGGTTGGCCGCGAGATGGATGACCGTGTCGGCGCCGGCGAAGGCGTGGGTCCAGGTGTGGTCCAGCTGGCGCAGGTCGCAGGCGGCGATCCGGCCCGCCGCATCCTTCCGACGATCGAGCAGCGTCAGCGCGAGATCCCGCCTGCCTTGCAGCGACTCGACGATCTTGCGGCCGATGTTGCCGGCGGCACCCGTGACGACGACCTTGCGGACTCGCTGATTAATCGTCGCGCGCACCCGGCACTCCCACTCTGGATGGATAGACGGCACTGCCCACGGTGTTTGTCGGTATCCTGAACAGGGCACCCGCGAGTTCGTCTTCCCCGTGCCGGCGCGTCCGCGCCGTGGTCACGTAGAGGTCACGGCGGTCGCGCCCGCCGAAGGTCAGGCTGGTGACGCCGGGTGTCGGCAGGCGGATGCGGCTCAGCGGGCGTCCGTCGTCGGCGTAACGCACGATCAGCCCGCCTTTGTTCCGAGCCGACCACAGGCATCCCTCCGCATCGGTCACCAGACCGTCCGGAACACCGGGATCGTCCGAGCCTTCGATCAGCACACGGGGCTGCCCCAGCGCGCCGCTCTGGACGTCGTACGGAAAGGCGAGGATGCGGCGGCGGCCGGATTCGGTGACGTAGAGCAGGTCCCCTCGTGGCGAGAACGCCATGCCGTTCGGCCGGCGCAAGTCCTTCATCAGGGGCAGGGTCCGTCCGTCGGCGGCGAGGCGACTCAGGTGGCCGCGATCGTCGACGGACGGCCGCAGCACGCCCAGACGGCGCAGCTGCCGGCGGATCCGGGACAACGTGCGCCAGCCGGACAGGTCGAGCGGCTCACGCATGACGCCGGCGAGCATGCGTCCGGCCGGATCGGCGACGCAATCGTTGAATCGATGCCCAAACCAGCGCAACGAGCGGGGTCGCAGCGTCTCGATCCTGCCCGAGCGGCGGGTGCTCACCGATCCTGAACGGCCGAGAAGCAGGAGCGAGTCGTCTTCCTGCACGCTGATCCCGGCTATGAGGAGGCCGCTTGCAACGACCTCATGGCGGTTGCCCGGTCGCAGCCGGTGCAGCGTCCCGCCGGTGATATCGGACCAGAACAGGGAGCCGGTGGGCGCGTGCCAGGTCGGGGACTCGCCCAGCCTGCAACCACAATTCGCCACAACCTCGACTTCCATCGGGGTGCAATATACAGGCATGGACCTGCGCAGTTACTCCGGACTTGCAAGCGAAATGGAGCGTCATCTCGCCGCTGAGCTGCTGCCCTGCTGGTTTCCAAGATGTGTGGATCATGATCGGGGCGGCTTCCAGCAGAGTTACGATCGACGCTGGCAACCGCAGGAAGACGGAGCGCGCTCGGCAGTCTTTCAGGCGCGGATGACCTGGGTCACGGCGACGGTGGCGCGGCGCCGGCCGGCCATGGCCGGCAACTACGCTGCATGGGCGAGGCACGGCCTGAGTTACCTGCACGACGTGCTCGTGGACGAGCGCTACGGTGGCTTGAGGTTCCGGGCCGGAGCGGACGACGAAAAGCACAGCTACGCGATCGCCTTCGGCATCTTCGCCGCGGCGGCGTGCGCCCGAGTCGACGCCGATGGGTCTGGCCTGGAGCTGGCAATGCAGCTGTTCCGCTGGTGGGACGCGCGAGCCTACGACGCGCGGAACGGCAGCTACGCGGACGCGCTGCAGCGTGACGGCTCCCCGCTGCTTAAAGGTCGCGCCCGGGGTCGCGACCTGATTGGCGTGCCCTACGGCGAGCGGTCGCTGAACACGCACCTGCACGCCGTGGAAGCGCTCACGGAACTCTACCGCGCCGGCGGCGACGGTGCGGTGGGCGCGCGCCTGCGTGCCCTGGTCGATAGCCTGCGGACGTCGCTGCTGGCGAATCGAGGCTACGCGTTCACCACCTACACGCCCGGCTGGCGTCCGGTCGACCGGACGATCTCCTACGGTCACGACCTCGAGACGGTGTTTCTCATCCTCGACGCGCTGGCGGCACTCGGTGACGAGCCGGAGATTCCCGACGAGCGTCTGCTCAGGCGGGCGCTCGCGCGAGGTCTCGATCGGCGCCACGGCGGCGTGTATCTCTGGCGCGCGCCCTGGCGATGGCGACCGCATCGGGTCAAGGTGGACTGGACCCAGGCGGAGGCGCTGAACACGCTGAGCCTGCTGAGCGTGCGGGAAGGCCCGCTGCAGGCAGCGTGCGAGGAGGCGCTCAGGAACGTTTGGCGGTTCTGTCGGCGACGCATGATCGACGCCGAGCACGGCGGCTGGTATTCGCGCCTGCACCGCACGGGACTCCCGCTGGACGACCGCAAGGGCCATCGCTGGAAGGCCTGCTATCACCCGGTCCGGGCGTTGCTGAACAGCGCCGATTGCCTTCGGCCCCGGGCCGGCGGCTGATCGGCGGCCACGGTTCACTTACATCAGAGCGGGAAAGTCGGCGATTCGGACCCGCCTGGCCGGGTTAGATTCCTTCGCAGCAATCGATTGCGGGAAGGCGCCGTGTCCGAACGACCTGACATCAGCTGCATCGTGCCGGTTTACAACGGTGCGAAGTTCATCGACGAAGCGCTGGAGAGCATCGCGAGCCAGTCCTATCCGGTCGCGGAGATCATCGTGGTGGACGATGGCTCGACGGATGCAACCGCCGAGGTAGTAGCTGCCTGGCTGGACAAGGTGACCTACGTGCGCAAGGACAATGGCGGCCCGGCGTCGGCCAGGAACCTCGGCATTCAGCTGTCAGCCTCGCCGTACCTGGCGTTCCTCGATGCCGACGATATCTGGCATCCGGAAAAGCTCGAACGGCAGATGCGGCGTTTCGCCGAGCGGCCCGAACTCGAGCTGTCTCTCACCTACAAGCGGACCTTCTGGGTCGACGAGATGAGCGAGGAGGGGGAACGCCTCAGGCGCGAGGGCCATCCGTTTGCCAAGGACCATCCCGGTTACGTCTGCCAGACGATGCTGATGCCCCGCACGACGTTCGTTCGGGTGGGCGAGTTCGATGAGAACCTGAGGATCGGTGAGGACACGGACTGGCTGCTGCGGGCTGAAAGACTCGGGGTGGTGCGCGAAATCCTGCCGGACGTGCTGGTCTATCGGCGCATGCATCAGAATAACATCAGCTACACGCGTTACGACGGCGGCGCTCAGGACCAGCTGTCGCTGCTCTTCTCTCACATCAGGAGTCGCCGCAGCGGCTCCCAGGCGAGGGGAGTCTGATGCTCGCACCCACAGAGATATCCTGCGTCATTCCTGTCTTCAACGGCGAGCGCTACCTCGCGGAGGCCGTCGACAGTGTCCGCCGCCAGACCGTGCCGATCTCCGAGGTCATTGTCGTCGACGATGGATCGCATGACCGGACCGCAGAGGTGGTGGCCGGCCTCGGCAACATCCGCTACGTCCGTCAGGACAACAGCGGCGCCCCGTCCGCCCGGAACCGGGGAATGGCGCTGGCCAGGGGTGAGTTCGTCGCGTTTCTGGATGCGGACGACATCTGGGAGGAGGACAAAACGGCGCTTCAGCTCGAGCGGTTCGCTGCGGATCCGAGGGTCGGAGCCTGCACGACGTACATGCAGAACTTCTGGATGCAGGAAGTCGAGGCCGAGCTCGAAACGACTAACGTGAATCGCCTGACGGAGGCCCAGCCGGGCATTGCCTCTTCGGTGATGATGCGTTCGAGCGTCTGCCGCAAGGTCGGCCCCCTCGACACGAGCCTGCGGCATCGTGACATCCAGGACTGGCTGATACGGATGCGCAACCTCGGCTGGAGCCTCGAGACCCGGAAGGAAGTGCTGGTACGGCGTCGCGTGCATGACGCCAACGTGAGCCGCCAGCGCTGCGATTCCGGGGAGCAGGAGCTGCTGCGGCTGGCGACGGCGGCGCTGGCCAGGCGGCGCGCCGCGTCCGGCGGCTGACGGTACTGGCGGTGGAGGCTCGGGACGTGGACGCTGTGCTGACCTGGTTCGACTGGCGGTTGCGCAGCATGCTGCCGGACTCGGTGAGAACCAGCCTTCTGCGCGCGTGCCTGGAACCGGAAGAAATCGCTCGGCCGGCCTGGGCCGGATTCGCCGAAGCCGTTGGCAACCCGAAGGCCTTCTTCGAGGACGAGTTCGTCGGTATCAAGGCGCTGCTTCCGCTCATTGCCCGTGCGCTTGATCGCAACGGCATCGATCCCGGCCCTCAGTTCATGACCTACGCCCGCGTTGCGTTGGTGAGGGAAGAACTGCGTAACCGTATCTACCGGGAAGTGTTCGAGTCGACGCTGAGCCACCTCGAGCCCTTCGTGTCACGGCCCCTGGTGTTGCGCGGTCTTGCGCTCGCCGAGGCCTGCTACGATGAACCGGCGCAACGCCACAACCACGGTATCGAGCTACTGGTGGAAGAACGCTCGCTGGCAGACGCGTCGCGGGCGCTGGTGGATGCCGGGTATACGCCGGAGGGTAATGGCTTCGCCGGAGCACACCGGTGCCACCGCCATAAGAGCGGGCTTCCCGTGACGCTTCACTCGCGGCTGTTCGAAATGCCGCATCTCGGAGAACCTGCCGGGATCCGGCACCGCGCCGTCGAGTTTGCCGTGGCCGACCGAACCCTGGCTACGCTGGCCCCTGCCGATCAGCTGGTTCACGTCTGCGGGCATGCAGCCTACTCGCGCAGCCGTGCCAACCTCCGCTGGGTGTGCGACGCGGTGCTGCTCATCAGGCGCTGGCCGGATCTCGACTGGCCTCAGTTGGTAGCTGGGGCGGCAGCGTCGCGGCTGGCGCTGCCCCTGGCCGTAGCGATCAGGTACCTGGCTGATCACTTCGACGTGGCGGTTCCGTCCGACTGCGTGTCCGAGCTCTACCGGCAATGCGACATGCACCGGCCGCGGGAGCGCGCTGCGGCGCAGGCGATTGCCCTCGAGTGCCCGCCGGCCTCCGGTGAGCCAGCGCTGCCGCTGCCGCTTCCGGCGAGGCTCAGAATGCTGAGCTTCCGTTCGCTGCCTTCTTCCGCCTACATGCGATGGAAATACGGCGCCACGGGCCTGGTCTCGTTGAGCCGCAGCTACTTCCGCCGTGGCCTGGGTTTCCTCAACCGGCGGCTGCGGGTTCTGCCCGGGGCGGCCCTGCGATGACCCGGCTGGTGCAGAGCGCCGGCCCGGAGGCGGAGCTGATGTTCCTCGCCGCGCGCCCCAGGCCCGCAGCCGAAGACCGGGCTCGGATCGACGTGCTGCTGTCCGCGCCCCTGGACTGGCGCGGGTTCTTCGAGTCGGTGGAGCGCAACCATGTCGCGCCGGCGATAATCCGGACGTTCCAGGCCGGCGATTTCCCGATGCTTCCAGCCAAGGTGGCGGAGACGCTGCGGGTAAGAACGAAAATCACGACCTGGAAGAACCGGCGGTTCACCGATGAGCTCGTTCGGCTCGATACGGCGCTTCAACGGTCGGGGCTGCGGGTCCTTCACTACAAGGGGCCCAGCGCGGCGGCGCGGCTGTACGGCGACATCAGCCTGCGGACGTTCAACGACTTCGACTTCCTGGTCGAAAGGGATCGGCTGCACGACGTGCTGGCGCTCATGCGGGCGCAGGGGTACCGGAACGCGAAGTCGCTGTCCTCCGAAGAAAGCGCCTACAGCGAACGGGAGTTCAAGGAGTACCTCTACGTCCGCGACGACTTCCGGGTGGAGCCGCACTGGTCGCTGACCGCGCGGCGGTACCCGTTTGGCCTCGACTACGAGGGGCTGTGGCAGCGCAGCGTGCAGCTGAACGTGGCGGGCGGCTCGCTTTCGGTGCTGTCACCGGAGGACGAGTGTCATGTCCTGTGCATCGTCGGCGGCAAGGGCTGCTGGAAACGGTTTCAGATGGTGACCGACATCGCCCAGTGCATCGGCGCGTTTCCGGATCTTCAGTGGTCGCGACTGCTCGCCGAAGCTCGATCGGCCGGCAGCGAGCGCATCGTCCTGCTCGGTCTCACCCTGGCCGTCGAGCTCGCCGGCGCCCGGATACCGATGGCCGTGTGGCAGCGGGCCCAGGGCTCCCGCGCGGTGCGTCGCCTGGCCCGACAGGTCGTGCGGTCGTTCCACGGGCCGCTGCGATCGAGGTCGCTGCTGCCGGCGGGGCAGCACGTGTTCCGGCCGGAGCTGTTCGCCATGCGGGAACGCCTTCGGGATCGGCTGACCTATCTCTGGCGGACCACGACGACGCCGACCCTCGTGCATCGGCGGCTGTTCCGGCTTCCCGAACCGCTGCGCTGGCTCTACGCACCGCTGGTGCCTGCCTACGACTATCTGGCGTTCCCGGTGCTGAGCCTGGCTCGGCAGCTCGCGCCCGCGCTGACCGCGGAGCTGAAGGACAAGGTCCGACCGCGGAACCTGTAATCACGCAACCCTTCCGCTGATGGCGACGGCCAGGAGGAATGACGTTGGACAAGCAGCCGGGATCGGCGATGAACCATCCGGCCGGGGAGATGCGCCACGGTAAGCTCGACGCCGAGTGGCTGTTGGCGAACATCGCACGGACCAACGTTCAGCTCTACAACCAGGTCGTCCGCCAGGGGCGCAGCGCGCTGGATCTGGACCTGATCCGACGCGCCTATGAGCTCGCTGCGGAGCTCTACGCGGCCGCCTATCAGGCGGATGGCAAGCCGTTCGTGACTCATGTGGTCAGCGTCGCCAGCACGCTTGCCCTGCTGGGCCAGCCGACCCGGTTCGTTGCGGCGGCGCTCGTGCACAACGTGTACAACAACGCGGATTTCGGTGACGGCCGGCGCCGGAACGCCGGCGCCTCGCGCCGGCGCCGGCTGCAGGAGGCTGTCGGCGACGATGTAGAGGCGCTGGTCCGGCGGTTTGCCGAGCTGCGCCTCGACCGCAACCTGGACAGGCTCCGGGCTCGCTGCGGTCAGATGAACGATGTCGATCGGGGGCTCGTGGCGATGGACCTTGCCGATCTGCTGGAGAAGCACCTGGACCACGGGGTGCTCTATTTCGGTCAGCCCCAGTGGGTGATCGGGTTCTCGCTGAGTCGGGCCGGCGACCTGCAGCGGCTGGCGGAGGCCGTCGGCGAGCCGGTGCTGGGGCGGGCGCTCGGGATCGCGATCGAGAGAACCTGCGGTGCCGCGGTGCCGGAGGCGCTCCGGTCCGACCCGGGGCGGAAGTACCTGCGCTTTTCCGCGCCGCTCTCCTACCGCAAACGCTGGCACATCGAGCTGCGTCAACGGATCTACCAGCCGGTCCGGGCCTGGCTGGGCAGACGCGGACGCCGGCTCGCCTCGGCGCGGCGCGAGGTAGCTGCCGCGGCCCGGACGAAGGGCTGACTCGGTGGGGAAAGCCTACCGGTAGCGGCAAGTCCGCAGCCCGTAGCTGCGGCAGCTCGCCTGCAGCTGCGGCAGGTCGTCAGAGGTCTTGTTGCGCCAGGTCCGGCGCCAGGCGCTGACCACCAGCTCCGGGTAGTTGAGTCGGCCGCGGCTGCCGTTGTACCGGGCCAGGGCGTCCACGAGGTCGTTCCCGGCGACCTCCAGATAGTGCGCCAGAATCGTGGTGCCGTAGCGGATGTTTGTCTCCACGTCGGTGAGGTTGTCCTGGGGCCGGCCGATCTCGTGGCGCCAGAACGGCATGACCTGCATCAGCCCTTGAGCGCCAACCCGCGAGATGGCGAAGCGGTCGAAGTGACTCTCCACCTGCATCACCGCCAGCACCAGATCGGCGTCCAGGTTCTGCCGGTGGGCTTCGCGGTAGACGATACGCAGCAGCTCCAGGCGGTCGTCGTGGTCGTCAAGGTAGCGGGCAAGGCGCTGCTCGGAGGCTCGCAGCCAGACCTCGGCATCGAAGCGATCGAAGGCATCGCTGGTATCCGCCATGCTCACCGCCAGCTTCTCAATCAGCGCCGGGTCGATGCCGCCGCTGTCTGGTCGGGCGGGCACCGCCACGATCAGGCACAGCAGCAGCGCCATGCCGGACGGGAGTGACCGCAGGCAGACCATCAGCCTGCCGTCAGCCTTGCGAGGATGGCATCGAGCGACTCCGCCGCTTTGTCGCCGCTGGCCCGATGCCGGTACTCCACCACGCCCTCCTTCAGGCCCCGGTCGCCGATGGTCACGCGGTGCGGGATACCGATGAGATCCGCGTCGGCGAACTTCACGCCCGGGCGTTCGTCTCTGTCGTCGAGGAGCACTTCCACTTGGAGATCCGTCAGTTGCCGGTAGAGCGCATCGGCCGCTTCGCGCACTGTCTCCGACTTATGGTAGTTGAGCGCCAGCAGATGAACCCTGAAGGGTGCCGCGGGCTCCGGCCATTTTATGCCGACTTCGTCATGATTCTGCTCGATGATCGCCGCCACCAGCCGGGTGATGCCGATGCCGTAGCAACCCATGATCGGCACCGCGCTGCGGCCGTCCTGGTCGAGCACGGTGGCCTGCATGGGCTCGCTGTAGATGCGCCCGAGCTGAAAGATGTGGCCTACCTCGATACCCCGGAGGAACTGCAGAACCCCCTGGCCGCCGGGGGCCGGGTCGCCGGGTCTCACGGTGCGGATGTCGACGATCCGCTCGTCGGCGACGTTCACGTCCACACCCCAGTTCACGCCGACGTGGTGGTGGCCGTCGCGATTGGCCCCGCAGACGAAGTCGGCGAGCGCCAGCGCTTCGCGGTCCACGTACAGCGGCAACTCGAGCGCTACCGGACCCAGAGAGCCGGGCCTGCAGCCGGTCGCTCCCTCGATCTCCTCGTCGCTTGCCAGCCGCAGCGGGTCGGCAACGCCGGGAAGCTTGTCGGCCTTGGTCTCGCAGAGCTCGTCGTCACCGCGCAACACCAGCGCGATCAGACCTTCCTCGCCCTGTACCACCAGCGTCTTCACGCAGCGGGCGGGAGCAATGTCGAGAAAGCCGGCCAGGTCGGCGATGCTCGCCACCCCCGGGGTCGCCACGGTGGACAGGGTCTCGGCCGGGGTCGGCCGCGGCCCGGGCGGCGCGGACTCGGCTTTCTCCAGGTTGGCGGCGTAGTCGCCCTCGGTCGCATAAGCGATCACGTCCTCACCGGATTCGGCGAGGGCGTGGAACTCGTGGCTGTTGGACCCGCCGATGTTGCCCGGATCGGCTTCCACCGCGCGAAAGTCGAGTTCCAGGCGCCGACAGATACGGCTGTAGCAGTCGTGCATTTCCCGATAGGTCTCGTCGAAGCTGGCCTGGTCGAGGTGGAACGAGTAGCCGTCCTTCATGGTGAACTCGCGGGCCCGCATCACCCCGAAACGCGGCCGGATCTCGTCGCGGAATTTCGTCTGGATCTGGAAGAAATTGCACGGCAGCTGGCGGTAGCTGTGCACCTCGCGCCGGAACAGATCGGTGATCACCTCTTCGTGGGTTGGCCCGAGGCAGAAGTCGCGCTGGTGCCGGTCGCGCATGCGCAGCATTTCCGGCCCCATCTTCGACCAGCGGCCGGTTTCCTGCCACAGCTCGGCCGGTTGCACCACGGGCATCAGCACTTCCTGGGCGCCGCTCGCGATCAGCTCCTGCCGGACGATTGTCTCGACCCTGCGCAGCACCCTGAGCCCGAGCGGCAGCCAGCTATACAACCCGGAGGCGACCTGGCGGATCAGACCAGCGCGCAGCATGAGGCGATGGCTCGCCACCTCCGCATCCGCCGGGGTTTCCTTGATGGTGGGCATGAGCTGCTGGCTCTGACGCATGACGATTCCTTGCTGCCTCGGTGCTGCCACGGTGTCGGCCCCGGTGTGGGCTCAAGTTTGGCTCGCGCGCGCGCAATAAAAAAGGGCCGATTGGCGAACCAACCGGCCCTTGTCAGCTTTTTGAAGGAAGCGGACGTTAGCCCACCATCTCCTTGAGCCGCTTCAGCGGGGTGACCCGCACGCGGGTCGTTGCCGGCTTGGCAGGAATGACGATCTCCTGGCCGGTAGCGGGGTTGCGCCCCATGCGCTTCTTCGTGGCCGGACGCTTCACCGAGCGAACCTTGAGCAGGCCCGGCAGGGTGAACTCGCCGACCGCGCGCTTCTTCACGTGCCGCTCGATCAGGTTCTCCAGTTGGGACAGAACCGCGTCTACCTGCTTGCGGGACAGTTCGGTGCTCTCGGCGATTTCGTTGAGGATCCCGGTCTTGGTCATCTTCTTGGTCACGGGCGAGGTGTTCGGCGCCTTTTTCTTGGCCGGCGCCTTCTTCTTCGCCGCCGGACGCCTGGCTGCGGCCTTTCGGGCCGGCGCCTTTCTCTTCGCCGCCTTCTTCCTAGCGGGTGCCTTACGCTTGGCTGCTGCTTTCTTCGTTGCCATTCATCATTCCCTTTGCAGTGATTAACTAAACGGGGCAATTCCGCTCGAGGGGTTTCACCCTGTTCCTATTGAGAAACCTCTGCACGTCGCGGGATCTCAATGCGGCGCTTTATAGCTCATGCGCCTGTCGCAGGCAACAAAATTGCAGCGAAATCGCTGTATTTTTGCTGATTTTTTTACGATCATGCGCGGCTTCCGAAACCGGCCCTTCCGTGGGATTACAGAGATGCCAATCTACGAGTATCGATGCGATAGCTGCAGCCACGAGTTCGAGACCATCCAGAAGCTCTCGGAATCGCCGCTGACCCGATGCCCGGCGTGCGCCGAGGAGACGCTGCGGAAAAAGGTCTCGGCGGCCGGTTTCCGGCTGAAGGGCGGCGGCTGGTACGAGACCGACTTCAAGGGCGGCAGCAAGAAGAACGTCGCCGGTGAGGCAGGCGCCGGTGGCGACAAGACCAAGGGTGATTCTGCCAGCACGGGCGGTGAGGCCGCGACGCCGGCGAAATCGAGTGACGGAGCGAGCGGCAAGGGTGAGGCCAGCAAATCCGGCAGCGACGCGAAGAGCACGCCGTCCAAGCCGCAAGCGTCGGAATGACCGGGGCCGGGAGAATCATGCGCAGTCATTATTGCGGCGAGATCAGAGCCGCCAACGTCGGGGACGAGGTCGAGCTCTGTGGCTGGGTGCATCGTCGCCGTGACCACGGAGGCGTGATATTCCTCGACGTCCGCGACCGCACCGGCATCGTCCAGGTGGTCTACGATCCGGACACCAGGGAGAGCTTCGCCACCGCCGACCGGGTGCGCAACGAGTTCGTGCTGCACATGACCGGACGGGTGCGCCCGCGCCCGGAAGGTACGATCAACCCGGAGATGGCGACCGGCGAGATCGAGGTGCTGGGCGCCACCCTCGATATCCTGAACGCGTCCGCCACGCCGCCGTTCCAGCTCGACGAGCACTCCGAGGCCGGCGAAGACGTGCGCCTCAAGCATCGCTATCTGGATCTGCGACGGCCGGAAATGCAGCAGCGGCTGCATCTCCGTGCCCGCATCAGCAGCAGCGTGCGCCGTTACCTCGAAAGCCACGGTTACTGGGAGATAGAAACCCCGACCCTGACCAAGGCGACGCCGGAGGGCGCCCGGGACTACCTGGTGCCGAGCCGCACCCATCCCGGCGAGTTCTTCGCGCTGCCGCAGTCTCCGCAGATCTTCAAGCAGCTGCTGATGGTCTCGGGCATGGACAAGTATTACCAGATTGCCCGCTGCTATCGCGACGAGGACCTGCGTCACGACCGTCAGCCCGAGTTCACTCAGATCGACATCGAGGCCTCTTTCGTCACTGAAGCCGACATCCGCGACCTGACCGAGGGCATGCTGCGCGAGGCGTTTCGGGAGGTGCTGGAGGTGGACCTGCCGCCGTTTCCGGTGCTCGACTACGACGATGCCATGCGCCGCTACGGCAGCGACAAGCCGGATCTGCGCAACCCCCTCGAGCTCGTCGACGTGGCGGATCTGCTGGGCCAGGTGGAGTTCAAGGTCTTCAACGCGCCGGCCAACGACCCGGACGGCCGTGTGGTGGCGCTGCGCGCGCCCGGCGGTGGGAGGCTGACGCGGAAGGTGATCGACGACTACACGGGCTTCGTCGGCCGCTACGGGGCGAAGGGCCTTGCCTACATCAAGATCAACGATCTGGCAGCCGGGGGCGCGGGCCTGCAGTCGCCGATCCTGAAGTTTCTCCCGGAATCGGTGGTGGCCGAAGTCCTCGCGCGGGTGGGTGCGGAGGACGGGGACGTCGTGTTCTTCGGCGCGGACAAGGCCAGCGTGGTTGCCGATGCCATGGGCGCGCTGCGCATCGAGCTCGGCCGCGATCTCGGCGTGGTCCGGGACGGCTGGGCACCCTGCTGGGTGATCGACTGGCCACTGTTCGAGCGGACCCGCGATGGCCACCTGGCACCGGCGCACCATCCGTTCACCCGCCCCACCTGCACGCCGGAGGCCCTGCTTGCGGACCCGTCTGCGGCGCGGGCGGCGGCGTACGATGTGGTGTTGAACGGCTACGAGCTCGGCGGTGGCTCGCTGCGGATTCACGACGAATCGACGCAGAGCGCGGTGTTCGAGGCGCTCGGCATGAGCCAGGAGGCGCACGTGAAGTTCGGGTTTCTCCTGGACGCGCTGAAGTTCGGCTGTCCGCCTCACGGCGGCATCGCCCTCGGCTTCGACCGGCTCGTCATGCTGATGACCGGCACCCACGCCATTCGCGACGTCATCGCCTTCCCGAAGACCCAGACCGCTGCCTGCCTGATGACGTCGGCGCCGAGCGAGGTCGACGAGGCGCAGCTTCGGGAGCTTCACATCCGGGTAAGAAGAGGGCAACGAGAGCAGTAACTCATGGCCGGACACAGCAAATGGGCCAACATCAAGCACAAGAAGGCCCGGCAGGACGCCAAGAAGGGCAAGGTCTTCACCAAGATCATTCGCGAGATCACGGTAGCCGCACGGCTGGGCGGCGGTGACCCGGCCGACAACCCGCGGTTGCGCCTCGCCGTTGACAAGGCGCTGGGTCAGAACATGCCCAAGGACACCATCGAGCGGGCCATCGAGCGCGGCGCCGGCGCCGGCGACGAGAGCAACGTCGAGGAGCTGACCTACGAAGGCTACGCCCCCGGCGGGGTGGCGGTGCTGGTCGAGGCCATGACCGACAACCGCAACCGCACCGTAGCCGAGGTCCGGCACGCCTTCAGCAAGCATGGCGGCAATCTGGGCACGGATGGATCGGTGGCTTACCTTTTCGCCCGCCAGGGCGTCATCAGCTTTGCGCCCGGCACCGACGAGGAGCGGGTCATGGAAGCCGCCCTCGAGACTGGCGCCGAGGACATCGATACCGAGGACGACGGCAGCATCTCGGTGATTACCCCCTGGGAGATCCTCGGCGACGTGGTTGCCGCGCTGGTAGCGGCCGGGCTCGAGCCCGCCGATGCTGAAGTCGCGATGGTGCCTAGCACCTACGTGCCGTGCGATGGGGACCAGTCCGAGTCGGTGCTGGGGCTGATCGAAGCGCTGGAGGACCTAGACGACGTGCAGAATGTCTACAGCAACGGCGAATTCGCGCTCTAACGGCAGCGCCGGTGGCTGACGGCTACCGGATTCTCGGCATCGATCCGGGTTCCCGGGCAACCGGCTACGGGGTCGTGGAGATCACCGCCCAGGGGCCCGGCTACCTTGCCAGCGGCTGCATCCGGCCCGGGGCCGGATCCTTCGTCGAGCGGCTGGGGGAGATCTATCACGGGGTCGCCGCCCTGATCGCCGAGCACGCTCCGCACGAGGTGGCGATCGAAGAGGTGTTCCTGGCCAGCAATCCGGCCTCGGCCCTGAAGCTCGGTCAGGCTCGCGGCGCCGCCATTGCCGCCTCGGTGGCGGCGGGGCTGCCGGTGTCGGAATATGCGGCGCGGCGGGTGAAGCTGGCGGTGGTCGGCACCGGCAAAGCGACCAAGCCCCAGGTTCAGCACATGGTGCGGGTGCTGCTGAAGCTATCCGGAACGCCGGCGGCCGATGCAGCGGATGCGCTTGCGATTGCCATTTGTCACGTCAATACTGCGCGCTTGAAACACCCCTAGGATTGCCTCGTAAATCCATGATCGGCCGCATCGAAGGGCAGCTCGTCGAGGTCAGCGACAACGTCATTCTGCTGGCCGTGGGCGGCGTCGGCTACGAGCTCGAGGTGACTCACAACGTGCTCGCAGCGCTGCCCGGCCGGGATCGCGCGGTGCGTCTGTACACCCATTTCGTGGTCCGCGAGGATGCCCAGCAGCTCTATGGCTTCGCCTCGCGGGGCGAGCGAGACCTGTTCCGGGTTTTGATCCGCATCAGCGGGGTGGGGCCGAAGCTGGCGCTGGCCCTGATCTCCAGCATGACCCTGGCCGAGCTCGCCGCTGCGGTGGGCAGCGACGACGTCGACGTGCTGGTGCGGGTGCCCGGGGTCGGTCGCAAGAAGGCCGAGCGGCTGCTGGTCGAGCTGCGCGACAAGCTGCCGGAGACGGTGGCCGTGGCGGCGCCTTCCCCTGCCACCGCGGCGGCCGGAATGGCCGTGCAGGAGGCGGAGAAGGCGCTGGTGTCGCTCGGCTACCGGCCGCCGGAGGCGGCCAGGCTCGTGGCCTCCATCAAGGACCAGGCGGACAGCGCCGAGGCGCTGGTCCGGGCGGCGCTGAAGCGGGTGGCCGGACAGGCCGAGACCGCATCGTGATCGAGGCCGCAGTATGAGCATTGAGCCCGATCGTCTGGTGGACGCTGCCGGCCAGCCCGACGAGGTCCGCTTCGACCGGGCCCTGCGCCCCGTGCGGCTGGCGGAATACGTCGGCCAGGACGACGTCCGAGAGCAGATGGACATCTTCATCCGCGCTGCCCTCGGCCGCGACGAGCCGCTGGATCACACGCTGATCTTCGGACCCCCCGGGCTGGGCAAGACGACGCTGGCCCACATCATTGCCCACGAGATGGGGGTGGCGCTCAAGTCGACCTCCGGGCCGGTGCTCGAGCGCCCGGCCGAGCTTGCCGCGATGCTCACCAACCTGGAAGCCGGCGACGTGTTGTTCGTCGATGAGATTCACCGCCTCAGCCCGGTGGTGGAGGAGATCCTCTACCCGGCCATGGAGGACTATCAGATCGACATCCTCATCGGCGAGGGTCCGGCGGCGCGGTCGCTGAAGCTGGACTTGCCGCGCTTCACCCTGGTGGGC
>JBFISC010000011.1:0-28765 GCA_041608775.1 Pseudomonadales bacterium
AACGGAGTGCTGCACGGCGCCACCTGCGACGTGCTCGCCGTCCGGGTCGGACAGGAGGAGCCGCCCGCATCTTGATCCCCACGACGGTACTGCGAGGGGCATCGCTGATCCTGTCAGCCGTGCTGCTGGTGGCTGCCGGCGTCGTCCCCAGCGCCGCCGCGGCGCGGCCATTGAGCCTTTACGAGCAGCGCGAAGCCTACCGGCAGGCTCTGGACCACCTCACCGCCGGGCGTTCCGCCCAGTTCGAGCGCGCCCGGGCGAGCCTGCAGGATTACGTGCTCGCGCCGTATCTCGCCTCGTACCAGGTGCAGACCAGGCTCGCCCACGTCAGCGACGAGGAGATGGCCGAATTCCAGGCCGCGCACGCCGAGCTGCCGGTGGCTTCGGTGCTGCACTTCCGCTGGCTCAAGCACCTCGGCTCGCGCCGCGACTGGCAGCGTCTGCTGCGGAACTATCGTCCCAGCAGCGACCCCGAGCTGCGCTGCTTCCACGCCCGCGCCCAGCTCGCCGCCGGCCAGCGCGAGGCCGCCATGGCAACCGCAGAGTCCCTGTGGACGGTGGGGAACTCCCAGCCGAAGGCCTGCGACCCGCTGTTCGAGGTCTGGATCGAGGCGGGCCTGCTCACTGAGGGCCGGGTCTGGCAGCGTCTGCAGCTGGCGCTGGAGGCCGGCGACCGACGCCTCGGACGCTACCTGCTGCGGTTCTTCGACGGCCCGCTCCAGGTCTGGGCCCAGGCGCTCTACGAAATTCACCTGGACCCGTCCCGGCTGACCCGGCCCGGGAACTTTCCCGAAGACAACGGCTATGCCCGGGCAGTGATCGGTCACGGGCTCCGCCGGCTGGCGCGAACCGACCCGACGGCCGCGCTCCAGGCCTGGCAGCGCTTTCAGGACAGCCACGAGTTCACGCCCGATGATGCGCGCAGCCTCGACGAGGCCCTGCTGCTCGCCGGAGCCCGGTCCGGCGTGTTCCCGGACCGTCGTCCGGGCGAGCACTCCAGCGAGTTCGCGGCCGCCATGGCAGATGCCGCGCTGCGCGCCCAGAACTGGCCCGAGCTGCTGCACTGGGTGGAGCGCCTGCCGGTCGAGCAGAGAAACGAGCTGCGCTGGCAGTACTGGCTGGCAAGGGCGCTGAACGAGACCCATCTCGGCTCGGAACGCGCCCGGCTGACCTACCGGTCGCTGGCAGAGGAGCGCCACTACTACGGCTTCCTCGCCGCCGCCCACATCGGTCGGTCGCCCAGCATGAACGCAGTCAGCAACCCCACGGATCCCGTCGCCCTGGCCGAGCTGCAGGCGATGCCGGGTCTGCAGCGCGCGCTCGAGCTCTACGCCGTCGGCGATCTGCTGAACGCCCGGCGCGAGTGGCAGGCCCTGCTCGGCCGCCTGAGCGCCATGCAGCAGGTTCAGGCCGCCCACCTCGCCCGGCAGGTAGGCTGGGTGGCCCAGAGCATCGTCACGGCCAACGAAGCCGACCTGCAGAACGATCTGGCACTGCGTTTTCCGGTGGCGTTCCCCGATCTGTTTCAGCGGGTCAGCCACGTGACCACGGTACCGCAACCGTTTCTGCTCGCCGTGGCTCGTCAGGAAAGCGCCTTCGACCCGCAGGCACGTTCCCGGGCGAACGCCCGCGGCCTGATGCAACTGCTGCATCCGACGGCCAGCCAGGTGGCGGGTCGTCTCGGCGTGGGCACACCATCCGCGACGGATCTGTTCGACCCCGGCGTCAGCGTGGAGCTCGGCGGGCACCATCTGGCCAGCCTGCTGGCCCGTTACGACAACCGCCGGCCGCTGGCGGCGGCCGCCTACAACGCCGGCGAAGGCCGCGTCGACCGCTGGATCCGCGATCGCAAAGGGCAGCCCATGGACGTCTGGATCGACTCCATTCCCTTCAACGAAACCCGCAGCTACGTAAAAAACGTGCTGGCCTTCACCCAGGTCTACGGCAGCCTGCTGGGCAAGCCTGGCCCGATGCTGGAACGGCACGAGTCCGCCATCAACTGACGACGGGCGGATCGCATGTTCGACATCGGCGTCAATCTGCTGCATCCCCAGTTCGACGCAGACCGAAACGCGGTGCTGGCGCGGGCCTGGCAGGCGGGCGTCGAGCACCTGGTCATCACCGGCACCGATCTCCGCGGCAGCGCGGCCGCCGCGGACTTCATCGCGGCCGCTCCGGCCCCGACCGCGCGTCGCCTGTCCTGCACCGCCGGCATTCACCCCCACGACGCGGCGGCCGCGCCGGACGGCTGGCTAGACGAGCTGAAGGCGCTGGCGGGGCGCCCGGAGGTCGTGGCCGTCGGCGAGACCGGGCTCGACTTCAACCGCGACTTCTCACCGCGGCCCGTGCAGCAGGCACTGTTCCGCGCGCAGCTCCAGCTCGCCGCGGACCTGGACCTGCCGGTGTTCGTGCACGACCGCGATGCCGGCGCCACGGTCGCGAAATGCCTCGACGCGTGCGCGAGCCCCGCGGCGGGCGTGGTCGTGCACTGCTTCACCGGCAACCGGCCGACCCTGCACCGCTATCTGGAGATGGGGTGTTACATCGGCATCACCGGGTGGCTGTGCGACCGCCGGCGCGGCGAAGACCTGCGCGGGCTGGTCCCGGAGATCCCGCTGGACCGTCTGCTGGTGGAAACGGACGCGCCGTTCCTCAAGCCGCAGAACGCCGCGAAATCAGGGCCGGGTCGCAGCGGGCGGAACGAGCCGGCTCTGCTGGTCTGGGTGATTCGGCAGCTGGCCACCTGCCTCGGCGTAGCTGAAGAGGAACTGGCCGCCGTCACGACGGCGAACGCGAGACGGTTCTTCCGCCTGCCGGATTGAACGCCCCGGCGACGCGCGTCACCGGGCCGACAGGGCCGCCAGGATTGCCTCCGCCTCGAACGGCCACTCCAGCTCGCGGTCGCCCGCCAGCAGCACCGGCAGCCGGGTGCCGTAGCGCGCCACCAGCTCATCGTCGTCGGCAATATCCAACACCCGCAGAGCGCAGCCGCGCAGTTCTGGCATACTCGCGAGCAGGTCGAGGGCCTGTTCGCACAGCGTGCAATGCGCCGTCGACAGCAACGTGAGCGTGCGAGCGGTCGCGCGTGAGGTCATCGTCGTTTCCCGAGCCGTGAACAGAGAACCGATGCAGCTGATGCCGACCCAGCGCCTGGCTGACCCCGAGACCGCCAGCCGATACCCCCTGGCCGTGGCTGGCGGCGCCTACTGGTCCCGTACCGCCGCGGGCTGGGCGCTGACCCTGCCGCTGCCGCCACTGCCTGCCGGCACCCTGCTGGTGCCGAGTCTGAGCTTATCACCGGCCGAAGGGCTTTCTTCCGCCGCGGGCGCTTCATCCGCCGCGGGCGCTTCATCCGCCGCGGGCGCTTCATCCGCCGCGGGCGCTTCATCCGCCGCAGGCGCTCTTTCCGCCGCAGGCGCTCTTTCCGCCGCGGGCGCTGCCCCACGCCATCGCTGGACCCTGGCCGCGGCGGGCGTGAGCTACCCGTTACCGCCTGTGCCCAGCGATCGATCCGACGCTGCCGCCGGTGCGACGGCGAGCCCCGAGCGCGCGGTCAGCACCCACATCGACTGCTTCCGCATCCATCGCCCGCTGGCGGCACCGGAGCTGACCGTCAACGTGGACGCCCGGGCTCCCCCGGCCCGCTACCTGCTGAGCGTCTCCGCGCGACCCTTCACCGTCGCGGCGCCGTCGCTGCCCGACCATCGCGCCGCGGCCCCGGCGCCACCGCCGCGCAGCCAGATGGCGGCGCCCGCCGAGATCGCCGCCCGGATCTGCTCACCTACGTGTGTGTCCATGGTGCTCGACGGCTGGCAGCGGCCTCACGACTGGCTCGAGCTGGTCGCCGAGTGCCTGGACCCGGGTACCGGAATGTACGGGGTCTGGCCGCTGGCACTGCGCGCCGCCGCAGCACGCGGCAGCCTGGGCGCGGTGGAGGTGTTCGACCGCTGGGACGACCCGCTCACGGTTCTCGCCCACGGCATTCCGCTGGTCACCAGCATTCGCTTCGCGGCCGGCGCCCTGCCTGGCGCGCCCCTCAGCGAGACCGGCGGTCACCTGGTGGTGATGTTCGCGGCCGGACCCGACGAGGTGGAGGTCTGCGACCCCGCCGCCGGCGACGGCGAGGTGCTTCGGCGCTACCCGGCCGAGGCCTTCAGCCAGGCCTGGCTTCGTCACCGTGGCGCGGCGTATATTTTGCCGCCATGAGGTATTTCCTGCGGTTTCTCCTGCTGACGCTAGGATTCGCCCTGACCACGGCGGGCCTGATGTCCTGGCACGCAGACGACTTCAGCTTTCACGGCGTGTGGCTGGTGGACAACGACTTCCGGCTTCATCCGCTGCATCTGCTGATCCTCGGCCTGGCGATGATTCCACCTGCCCTGTGGGAGATATTTCTGCTGGAGCACCAGCACGGCCGACGGCATGAACCTTAGCTCGAGCCAGACCGCCCAGCGCGTCTACCTGCGCGCGGTCACCCGCCGGGATCGCAGCGAGTTTCTCGATCTGATGCAGCGCAGCCGCGAGCTGCACGAGCCGTGGATCCAACCGCCGCTGACGAACCTGAGCTTTCACAGCTATCTGGCCCGCACCCACCGGGACGACCACGAGGGGCTGCTGGTGTGCTGCCGGGAAAGCGACGCGATCGCCGGGGTCATCAACATCAACAACATCGTCCGCGGGTCGTTCCTGAGCGCATCGCTCGGCTACTACGCCGGTGCCCCCTACGCGCGCCGCGGCTACATGCGCGAGGGTCTGGAACTGGTGAAGCAGTACGCTTTCCGGGAGCTGGGCCTGCACCGTCTGGAGGCGAACATCCAACCGGAGAACGTGGGCTCCATCGCGCTGGTGAAGCGCTGTGGTTTCCGTTACGAGGGGCTCTCCCCCGGCTTTCTCTACATCGCCGGCGAGTGGCGCGACCACGAGCGCTGGACGGCCTCTGATCCGCGACCGACACTCCACCCCTGACGCGCTCTAGCCGCCTGCCATGGAGACTCGATCCCTGTGACCACCCGGAGCCTCAACGTCACCGTGCTGCAGGGCGGTCCGTCCGCCGAAGCCGAAGTCTCCCGGGTGTCGGCCCGCGAGGTCGCCAAGGCGCTGGACAGCGCCGGTCACCGGACCAGACTGCTGGAGCTGGATTCCGCATGCGCCGCGGCGCTGCTCGAACAGGCGCCGGACGTGGTGTTTCCGGCCCTGCACGGACCACCGGGCGAAGACGGCACCGTGCAGGGGTTTCTCGAGCTGCTCGGCCTGCCTTACGTCGGCAGCGGCGTCCACGGCAGCGCGGTCGCCATGGACAAGAGCCTGGCCAAGGCGGTCTTCCGTCGGGTAGGGCTGCCGGTAGCAGAGGAGGTGATCGTCGACCCCGAAGCGGAGCTCGATGCCGCTGCCGCCAGCATCGTTGCGACCATGGGCGATCGCATCGTCGTCAAGCCGTTGCGGCAGGGCTCGGCTCTCGGGACGACGCGGATGCCCAACGGTGGCGACGTCGCAGACGCGCTGGCGGAGGCGCTGCGCTACGGCCACGGCGTGCTGGTGGAACCCTACGTCATGGGCCGGGAAATCACCGTCGGCGTGCTGGACCTGCACGGCGAAGCTGCCCAGGCCACCCCGGTGATCGAGATCCGCACCGCGGGCGACGAGTGGTACGACTACCGCAACCGCTACACGCCGGGCAGGAGCGAGCACGTCGTTCCGGCGCCGCTGCCCGCCGACGTGCTGGCCGCGCTGCAGGAGATCGCGTTGCGGGCGCATCGCGCGCTGGGGCTGCGGGACCTGTCCAGAGCCGATTTCCTGGTCACCGACAGCCACGGCATCGTGCTGCTCGAGGTGAATACCCTGCCGGGCATGACGCCCACCAGCCTGTATCCGGATGGCGCCGCCGCCGCAGGCCTGGACTTCCCCGCGCTCACCGACGCCCTGGTGCGCAGCGCGGCCGCCCGCGGGGTCAGCCCGGACTAACGGACGCAGCCCTCAGAGGTCGTAGCCCTGCTCGTTGTGGGAGACCAGGTCCAGGCCTTCCACCTCGTCCTCCTCGGCGACCCGATTGCCTATCAGGACGTTGGTCAGCCACAGGATCACCGCCGTCGCCACCGCGGTGTAGCCCAGGGTCGAGAGCACGCCGATGGCCTGCACGCCCAGCTGGCCGGGAATGTCGATCTCCTCCTGGCCGGAGAACACGCCCAGCGCATTGCTGGCGAACACGCCTGTGAGCAGCGTGCCGAGGATGCCGCCGACCCCGTGAACGGGGAACACGTCCAGAGAATCGTCGATCCGCAGGGTCCGCTTCAGGTAGTTGGTCGCGGTAAAGCAGAAGGCGCCGGCAAGAATGCCGATCACCAGCGCCCCGCCCGGGCCCACGAAGCCGGATGCCGGGGTGATGGTACCGAGACCGGCCACCATCCCGGTGACCGCGCCCAGCGCGCTGGGCTTCTCGAACCGCAGCCATTCCGCCAGCATCCAGGTGAATGCACCTGCCGATGCGGAAATGTGGGTGACCAGGATGGCCATGGCGGCGTCGCCGTTGGCCGCCAGGGCGCTGCCGCCGTTGAAGCCGAACCAGCCGACCCAGAGCATGCCGGCGCCGGCTACGGTGACGGTCATGTTGTGCGGCTTCATCGGCGTTTCCGGGAAGCCGCGCCGCGCGCCGAGCATCAGCGCCGCGACCAGCGCCGCGGTTCCGGCCGTAATATGAACCACGGTCCCGCCGGCGAAGTCCATCAGACCCAGCTCGCCGAGCCAGCCGCCACCCCAAACCCAGTGGCACACCGGCAGATACACGACCAGCAGCCACAGCACGGAAAAGGTCAGCATGGCGGAGAAACGCATGCGTTCGGCAAACCCGCCTACCACCAGGGCGGGTGTGATGATGGCAAAGGTGAGCTGGAACATGGCGAAGGCCGTCTCCGGGATGGTGCCGGACATGGCATCCTCGGTCACCCCTGCGAACAGCGCTTTGCCGAGGCCACCGATGAACGCGTTGCCGTCATCGAACGCCAGGCTGTAGCCGACCAGCAGCCAGACGATGGACACCGTGCAGGTGATCACGAAGCACTGCATCAGCACGCTGAGGACGTTCTTGCCGCGCACCAGGCCGCCGTAAAACAACGACAGGCCGGGAATGGTCATGAACAGGACCAGCGCCGTGGAGGTGAGGATCCAGGCAGTGTCGCCACTCGACAACGTGTCCTGCGCCAGGGCCGGCGCTGCCGCCAGAACACCTGCCAAAGCCAACGCGATACGTTTCATGATCTCCCCCTGTGGTGAAACGGAATCCGCAGGAACGGGCTACAGCGCCGCGAGCTCTCGAACCAGCGCCGGGCCGCGATAGATGAAGCCCGTGTAGACCTGCAGCAGCTCGCTGTGCTCGAGCATTGCCCTCCCCCCTGCAGCGTCCATGATACCGCCGACGCCAATTATGGGAACCTTGCGGTCGAGGACCGAACGCAGATGCGCAACCGTGTCCAGCGCCAGCGGCTGCAGCGGCGCCCCGCTCAGACCCCCCGCCTCGGCGGCCAGCGGACCGCTGACTCCCAGCCGGCTGATGGTGGTGTTGGTGGCGATCACGCCGTCCACCTCGAACCGCACCACGGCCGCCGCCACCAGGTCGAGGTCAGCGTGGGCCAGATCCGGCGCGATCTTCAGCAGCACCGGTACCCGGCGCCCGTGGGTGGTGGCGAGACGACTCTGGGTTTCCTTCACCGCCTCGAGCAGCGGCGCCAGCGATGCCGCTGACTGCAGCGTGCGCAGACCGGGCGTGTTCGGCGACGACAGATTCAGCGTCAGGTAGTCGGCGTAGGGATACACGGCCTCCATGCAGCGCTGGTAGTCGGCACCCGCCTGCTCGAGCGGCGTATCCTTGTTCTTACCGACGTTGACGCCGAGCAGCGTCGCGCGCAGGCGGCCCCGGCGTCGCAGCGCCGCGAGCCGCTCGGTCATGGCGGCGACGCCGAGATTGTTGAAGCCCATGCGGTTGATCAGGGCCCGGGACTCGCTCAGACGGAACAGCCGCGGGCGCGGGTTGCCCGGCTGCGGCCGCGGTGTCACGGTCCCTACCTCGATGAACGCGAAGCCTACTCTGGCGAGCCCCTCGACGGCCCGGGCGTCCTTGTCGAGCCCGGCCGCCAGGCCCACGGGATTGGCGAACTCGAGCCCCATCAATCGCCGCGGTCGGCCGGCGATCGGCGCCAGCGCCCCGGGCAGACGTCCGAAAGCGGCCAGCGCCGCCAGCGCCAGATCGTGGCTTCTCTCCGGATCGAGGGCAAACAGCAGGGAACGGGCGGCGGCGTACATCCGGTCGCAGTGTACTGCACGGCGCGCCGCGAACGCAGCGGCGCGATCGCGTCAGGTGTCGCGCCGGGTGAGCCGCTGCAACCGGTTGGCGTCGTCCACCTCCAGCTCGAAGCGGCCGTGCACGCCGCCGGCGGTAACAAACGGGCGCAGCGCCGTGGCCGGAAACTTGAGAAGCCGACCGTAGCGGTCGTGGGCGATCACGGCGCTGGCGCTGCCGCGGTAGTAGCGCAGCAGCTCGGCGGCAGGAATGCTGAGATCGACCAGGTAGCGGCGCACGAAACTCCAGTCCCCGAACAGGACTCTAATGCCCAAAGCATAGTCGACCCAGCAGCGCCCGGGGCCGCAGCGCGCATCCCGGCGGCGAGGATGTATTTCCCCCACCGGCCGCTACAATAGCGAGCTTTTCGACCGGAAACTGCATGAACGCACTGGAAACCCCGCATCAGCACAAGGTCCGCGACGTCACCGGCTGGCTCAGCGAGCGCATCATCGGCCAGCAGACACTGCTGCAGCGGCTGATGATGGCGTTGCTGTGCGGCGGCCACCTGCTGGTGGAGGGCGCACCGGGCCTGGCCAAGACCCGGGCGGTGAAAGAGCTGGCAAACGCGGTAGAGGGCGACTTTCACCGGATCCAGTTCACCCCGGACCTGCTGCCGAGCGACATCACCGGCACGGAGGTGTTCCGACCGGAGGACGGCAGCTTCAAGTTCCAGCCGGGCCCGGTGTTTCACAACCTGCTGCTGGCGGACGAAGTCAACCGGGCACCGGCCAAGGTGCAGTCGGCGCTGCTCGAAGCGATGGCCGAACATCAGGTCAGTGTCGGCCGGCAGACGTTTCCGTTGCCCGACCTGTTTCTGGTCATGGCGACCCAGAATCCCATCGAGCAGGAAGGCACCTACCCGCTGCCGGAAGCCCAGCTCGACCGGTTCCTGATGCACGTGCGGGTGGATTACCCGACCGAGTCCGCAGAGACCGAGATCCTCCACCTGGTCCGCCAGGAGACCAGCGCTCGTACCCAGGCACCGACGGCACCACAGCGACTGACCCAGGACGATGTGTTCGCCGCGCGCCGGGAGATCCTGAACATCTACATGGCCGAGCCGGTCGAGCGCTACATCGTCGCGCTGGTGATGGCAACCCGGGAGGCGCGCGGCGAGCTTTCCGGACTGCTGGAGTTCGGCGCCAGCCCGCGGGGTACCATCGCGCTGGATCAGTGCGCGCGCGCGCTGGCCTGGCTCGAGGGCCGCGACTTCGTCAGCCCGGACGATGTCCAGGCGGTCGCCCAGGACGTGTTGCGCCACCGACTCATTCTCACCTTCGACGCCGAAGCCCAGGGCATCTCCAGCGACCGGGTGGTGGAGCTGCTGCTCGACCAGGTGCCGGTCCCCTGAGTCGGCCCATGGCGCAACCGGCCGGAAAGCGCGACGAGCTGCTGCGCGGCGCCTACGTCGGGCTGAATGACCTGTTGGCGCTGCGCTTCCGGCCGCTGGCGGAGCCGAGGCTGGCATCCACCGTGGTGAGCGCCCGGGGCGGGACCCGGCTGTCGAAGCAGCGGGGCCGCGGCATCGATTTCTCGGAAGTGCGCCTGTACCAGCCCGGCGACGACGTTCGCAGCATCGACTGGCGCGTGACGGCACGCAAGAACGTGGTCCACACCAAGGTTTTTCGCGAGGAACGGGAACGGCTGACGCTGGTGGTGGTCGACCAGACCCAGTCCATGTTCTTCGGCAGCCGCGCTCGGCTGAAGTCCGTGGCCGCAGCCGAGTTTGCCGCCCTCGCCGCCTGGCGGGCCATCGGTCACAACGATCGGATCGGCGGCATCGTCATCGGCAACGGCGAGCTCGCCATTCACAAGCCCTACCGTAACGTGAAATCGTTGGCACGGTTCCTCGGCGATCTGGCCCGGCTCAACCAGGCGCTGCGGCCCGGCGATCCGAGTCCCGACCGGGCACAGCTCGACGATGCCCTGCTCCGGGTGCGCCGGCTGGCGCGCAGCCACTACCGGATCTATTTCGTCAGCGACTTCCAACCCATGGGTGATCACTGGCGGGATACCTTCCGGACCCTGGCCCGGCACAACGAGGTGGTGGCCATCCGGGTCTACGACCCGCTGGAGCGGGAGCTGCCGCCGGCGGACCAGTACACCGTGACCGATGGCCGCCAGCGCTGGCAGTTCGATGCCGGCAACCCGCGGCTGCGTGAAAGCTACCGCCGCCGCTTCGACGAGGAGCAGGCGCAATTCGAGACCCTCTGCAGCAACACCAAGGTGGCGACGGCGAGCCTGGCCACCAGCGAGCCGGTGCAGCACGCGGTGGGGTGGCTGTAGGCGCCCCGTGGCAGCATCGGAACTCCAGCAGCTGCGCGACATCCATTTGCCGGAGCCGCCAGGCATGTGGCCACCGGCGCCGGGCTGGTGGCTGCTCGCCGCGCTGCTGCTGGCGGCCGCGCTATGGCTCGGCCGGCGGCTGTACCTGCGCTACCGCCGGGGTCGTCCGCTGCGCTACGCGCGGCGCCTGTACGAGGACATCCACCAGCGCTACCAGCGCGGCGAGCTGAGCGCTCGCGAGTATCTCGACGAGACCAGCGAGCTGCTGAAACGCCTGCTGATTCACGGCCTCGGCGAGCGCCAGGCGCGCCGCGCCAGTGGTACCCGCTGGCTGCAGCTGCTGGACCGGCATCTGGAAGTGCCGGCGTTCAGCCGCGGGCCCGGTCAGGCCCTCGGCGATGCCCGGTTCAGGCCGGATCCGGAGATGGACCCGGAGGCGGTGCACGCCGTGGTCGAACGGCTGCTGGCGCGAATCACCCGGGGTGCCGGAGCCGGGGCGCGATGATCGAGCTGGTCTGGCCCTACACGCTGCTGCTGCTGCCAGTGCCCGCGCTGGCCCGGCTGCTGCTGCCCCAGCGCGACCGTCGTCAGGCAGCACTCACCGTGCCGGATGTGAGTCACTTCCGTCCGGACGCCCGCGACCCCAGCGGGCGCGGCACGCGCCGCTGGCCGTGGCGCCTGCTGCTGCTGTGGCTCATCTGGCTAGGGCTGATCGCGGCCGCCGCGCGACCACAGTGGACGGGGGATCCGGTCACCCTGCCCACCACCGGCCGGGACCTGATGCTGGCGGTGGACATCTCCGGCAGCATGGGAACCGAGGACATGCAGCTCGGCAACCGGCTGGTGAATCGACTCACCGTGGTGAAGAACGTAGTCGCCGACTTCGTGGAACGGCGCCAGGGTGATCGGGTGGGGCTGATCCTGTTCGGCACCAACGCCTACCTGCAGGCTCCGCTGACCTTCGACCTGGCCAGCGTCAACCGCCTCCTGACGGAAGCGCCTGTCGGCATCGCCGGGGGCAAGACGGCCATCGGCGACGCCATCGGGCTGGCGGTCAAGCGGCTGCGGCAACGGCCCGCCGGCGACCGGGTGCTGGTGCTGCTCACCGATGGCGCCAACAACGTCGGCGAGGTCGCCCCGGACAAGGCCGCGGAGCTCGCCAGCGTGGAAGACATCCGGATCTACACCATCGGCGTGGGCGCGGAATCGATGCGCATGCCGAGCATCTTCGGCGTGTTCTCCTCCGGCATCATCAACCCGTCCGCGGAGCTCGACGAAGACACCCTGAAGCAGATCGCGGCCACCACCGGCGGCCGCTATTTCCGCGCTCAGAACACCGAGCAGCTGCTGGAGATCTACGCCCTCATCGACGCCATGGAGCCGATCGAGCAGGAAGCCGAAACCTACCGGCCCATCGCCGCCCTCTACCACTGGCCGCTTTCAGCGGCCTGGCTGCTGACACTGGGCCTGGTGCTGCTGGACGTCAGGGGCCGTCATGTCTGAAGTCCTCGCCGACCTGCACTTCCTCCGCCCCTGGTGGCTGCTGGCGATCATCCCCGCGCTGCTGCTGGCCGGCTACTGGATCCGGCACCGGTCCAGCGGCAGCCACTGGGAGGCGAGCATAGCGCCCGAGCTGCTCCAGGTGCTGCTCGAACGCCGCGGCAGCGGCGGCACGCGGCGCCTGCCGTGGCTCGTGGCGGCGGCGCTGTCGCTGGCCGCCGTGGGCCTGGCGGGGCCGACCTGGGAACGATTGCCGCAACCGGTGGAGCAGAAGACCGATTCCCTGGTGATCCTGTTCGACCTGTCCCTGTCCATGTATGCCGAGGACGTTCGGCCATCCCGCGTGGTCCGCGCCCGCCAGAAGATCGCCGACGTGCTGCGGCGTCGTGACGAAGGTTTCACCGCGCTGATCGCCTACGCCGGAGACGCGCACGCCGTCGTGCCTCTGACCGACGACACCCGGACCATCGAGAACCTCCTGACGGCGCTGCGCCCGGAGATGATGCCGGTGCTGGGCAGCGACCTCGGCCAGGCTCTGGACCTTGCCCGCAGCCTGTTCGAAAACGCCGGCGTCCGGCAGGGACGGATCCTGGTGATCACCGACGCGGTCGATCAGATGAGCGCGGCCACCGAACGTCGCGACCCGGACTTTCCCATTTCGATTCTCGGCGTCGGGACTCAGGAAGGGGCGACGATTCCCCTCGACTTCGTCAACCAGCCAGGCCAGGTCCTGCGCAGCCAGCAGGGAGAGCCGATTCTCGCGCGCCTGGACGAGGCCCGGCTGCGTCAGATCACGGAGCTCACCTATGGCCGCTACCAGACCCTGACGCTGGCCGACAGCGACATCGATGCGCTCCTGGCGACGCCGCTTCCCGGCGAGGACGACACCATGGAGGTCGATCGCGACTTCGACACCTGGGCGGACCGCGGCTACTGGGTGCTGATCCTGCTGCTGCCCGTTGCGCTGGGCGGGTTCCGGCGCGGCGCGCTCGCGCTCGTGCCCCTGCTGCTGCTGCCGGCGCCCGCAGACGCCGGGCTCTGGGACGACCTCTGGCAGCGGCGCGACCAGCAGGCCTTCGAGGCACTGCGCGACGGCGAGCCGGAGACCGCCGCCGTGCTGTTCGAGCACGAGCCATGGCGCGCCGCCGCCCTGTACCGCAGCGGCGAGTTCGGCGCCGCGGCCGACAGCTTCCGACAGGAGGACTCGACCAGGGCGCTGTACAACCTCGGCAACGCGCTGGCCCGACAGAACGACTACCAGGCCGCCATCGACGCCTACGACGCCGTGCTGGCGCGGGCCCCTGACCACGAGGATGCCCGCTTCAACAAGGCGCTGGTGGAGAAGCTGCTGGACGAGCAGAACCAGGCCCAGCAGAACGAGCAGGCACAGCAGCAGCAGGGCGAGCAGCCCGAGGATCAGAGCGACTCCCAGGGCGGCGGCACGGATCAGGGTGACCGCAACGACCAGGACGGGCTGCCGCCGGAAGATCAGCAGGCCGCGGATGAGGACCAGACAGCAGAGCCGCGGCAGAGCGAGGAGGCCGAGGGCGAAGAGGAGCTGAGCGCAAGCCGCGACGAGAAGCAGGATGCGCTGGAACAGTGGCTGCGGCGGGTGCCCGACGATCCCGGCGGGCTGCTGCGACGCAAGTTCCAGTACGAGACCAACCAGCGGCTGCGCCGAGGTGACTACCGCAGCCAGGAAACGGAGAAGATCTGGTGACGGCTCCGCGCCTGGTGACGACGCTGGCAGCCCTGGCCTTTGCCCTGCTGCTCGCCGCCCCGGCGCGAGCGGCCGAGGTTCTCACGACCGTGGAACCGCGCATCGTCGACGAGTTCGACACCGTCCGGCTCACCATCCGGGCCACCGGCACCAACCAGGCAGCAAACCTGGACCTGGCGCCGCTGCGCGCGGACTTCGAGGTACTGACCACTCAGAGCTCCAGCCAGTACCGGTCCGTGAACGGCCGGGTGGAGTCGTGGGTGGAGTACCAGGTGATGCTCCGACCTCGACGCAGCGGCGATCTCACCATCCCGCCGATCGCGGTTGGCAACGACACCACCGAACCGCTGCGGGTTCGGGTGCGCGGCATCGATCCGTCGTTGCGCGAAGCCATCGACCGCATGGTGTTCTTCGAGACCGAGCTGACCGCGAATCCGGTGTACGTCCAGGCCCAGACGGTCCTCGTCCGGCGGCTGTACTACGCGAGCGGCGCGCAGATCTACAGTGACCTTCCGGGTATGCCCGACATCCCCGAGGCCATCGTGCTGCCGCTGGGCGAGACCTCCTCCACCGCCACCATTCGCGACGGCCAGCGCTACGGGGTGATCGAGCAGCGCTTCGCGATCCTGCCTGAGCGCAGCGGCAAGCTGACGATACCCGCCATCTCGGTCACCAGCAGCGTGCGGCTGCAGAGCGGCGGCCGAACCCGCCGGTCCGGCGTGCGGGTGGCCACGGAGCCGCTGTCCCTCGAGGTCCTGCCGATTCCCCCCGGCTACCCGTCGGACCATCCATGGCTGCCTGCCGAGAACCTGACGCTCAGCGCCAGCTGGTTGCCGGACCGGCGCGCACTCGAGGTGGGTGATCCGGTTCGCCTGACCCTGGGCGCGACGATCCGAGGCAACGTGAGCTCGGCCATCCCGCCCCTAGATCCGGCGCTCCCCGAGTCCCATTTCCGGCGCTACCCGGAGCCGCCGGACCTCGAGGACGACGACAGCGGCGCGAGCGTCCGCGGGCTGCGGGAGCAGGCCTATGCCATCATTCCCACCGCCCCGGGCGCGGTCGCAGTGCCGGCGATCGAGGTGGTGTGGTGGGACGTGGTCAACGAGCGGGTCTCGACCGCCCGGTTGCCGGGACGGACCCTGTCCATCAGCGGCGTCGCCGCCGACGTCTCCTCGCCGCCGCTGCGGGCCGAAGCGCCGACGCCCGCGCCGGCCCGCGCACCCGAACCGGGCTGGGAGCCGCTGGAGGAGCCGCCGCTGCGACCCGGCGTCGCGGGCCAGGCGGTCTGGATCCTCGGCATCTCCGCGGCCCTGATCGCGTTGCTGGCCTGGCTCCTGCGCGGCCACCTGACGCCGCCGGCGGGCGCCCAGCGGGCTGGCGCGGCCCGCGCCCGCCGCGAGCTGCGCGCGGCCTGTCGGTCGGGCGAACCCACGGCCGTCCACGCGGCCCTGCTGGAATACCTGCGCGAACACTACCGGGCGCCGCTGCCGGAGGCGATCCGCAGCTTCCGCGCAGCCGGTCACGGCGCGGTGCTGGATCAGCTCAACGCGACCTGCTACCGGGCGCGGCCCCCCCGGCAACAGCCCGACGGCGGCTTCGATGCTGCCGGGGTGCTGCGCGCCGCGGATGCGCTGCGGCGCCCGCGGCGCGCCGACGCCCCCCCGCTGCCGGCCCTCTACGACTGAGGTACCGGATCCGCCAGGCTTTTCGTGACCACCTCGAAGAGATCGCGCGACAGCGCCGATTCCCCGGCGATCCGCTCGAGCGCGCCGCGCATCAGCCTGCCGCGGGCCGGATCGAACCGGCGCCAGCGGGTCAACGGCATCGCTAGGCTCGCCGCCATGGATGGATTGCGCCGGTCCACGTCCAGCACCGCGTCCGCCAGGAACCCGTAGCCGGAGCCGTCGCGGGCGTGAAAGCGGCGGTGGTTCTGGCGCGAGAACGCCCCGTACACCGAGCGCAGCTTGTTGGGGTTACGGGAATCGAACGCGGGATGGCGAGTCAGTGCCCGCACGGCGGCCGCATCGTTGCACGCGCTGGCCGCCTGAATTCCGAACCAGACGTTGACCACCAGCGCCTGATGCTGCCAGCGCTGGTAGAAGTCCCCGAGGACCTGAGCGCGGAAGCCCTCGTCGAGGTCCGGGTGACGGCTGATCTGAGTCAGGGCCGCCTGCCGGTCCGTCAGGTTGTCGGCGGCGCGGTAGTGGCCATCCAGCAGTCGCTGCGCCTCGGCGCCGGAGGCGGCGCACGCGAGGTACCCCAGCGCGACGTGTTTCAAGCTGCGCCGGGCCATGGCCGGAGCCGCGGGATCGAACCCGGCGGCGGGCCGATTGGCCTCGTAGACCCGCAGCCAGGCGGCCGCATGTCTGCTCGCCAGCGTGAGACGAAGCGCGTCCAGCGCGTCGCAGAGCCGGTCAACGTCCACGTCCTCGAACTGCTGCAGCAGGTAGTTCTCGTCAGGCAGGGTCAACATGGTCGCCAGCATGAACCGCTGCTCAGGGGCCTCGTCCAGCGCCTCGGCCTGCTCCAGCAGCGTTCCGAACAGCGCCAGCAGGTCCTCAGCAGGCGCGCCGCCACCCTGGATCAGCCGGTCGACTTCCGCCACCAGCAGCGTCTGCAGCGCGTCCCAGCGGGCGAATCCGTCGCTGTCATGGGTCGCCAGGAAGGCCAGATCCTCCTTCGACCTGGGGTAGCGCACATGCACCGGCGCGGAGAAACCCCGCAGGAAGCTCACCCTGGGCCTGCGCCGGTGCCCCGGCAGGCGTACCGTGACCCGGGGTGAGCGCAGATGCAGCAGCAGCGCGTCGGCAGTGGCGCCGGAACCGGACCGGCGTTCGATCACGTCGCTGCATTCCACCGCCAGTTCGGGACCAGTGATCTCCCTGCCGTCGGCGTCGAGGACCCCGAACAGCACCGGGATGTGCATGGGCTGTTTCTCCGTCTGCCCCGGCGTCGGCGGGCAGCGTTGGCTGACGGCGAGGGTCAGGCAGCCGTCCTCGAAGGATTCCTCGACGCTCAGCACCGGCGTACCGGCCTGCTCGTACCAGCGGCGGAACTGGGCCAGGTCGATGCCACCGGCATCGGCCATCGCCGCAAGAAAGTCGTCGGTAGTGGCCGCGCTGCCGTCATGACGATCGAAGTAGAGGTCCGACCCGGCGCGGAAGCGTTCCGGCCCCAGCAGGGTGTGGAGCATCCGCACCACCTCGGCCCCCTTCTCGTAGACCGTGGGCGTATAAAAGTTGGATATCTCGATGTAGGAATCCGGCCGCACCGGGTGAGCCAGCGGGCTGGCGTCCTCGGCGAACTGCACCGACCGCAGCGTCACCACGTCCTCGATGCGTTTCACGCTGCGCGAGTTCATGTCCGAGCTGAACTCGGCATCCCGGAACACGGTGAAACCTTCCTTCAGGCTCAGCTGAAACCAGTCGCGGCAGGTCACCCGGTTGCCGGACCAGTTGTGGAAGTACTCGTGGGCCACGATGGCTTCCACCCGCTGGTAGGAGGCGTCCGTGGCGGTGTCCGGAGACGCCAGCACACAGGACGTGTTGAACACGTTCAGGCCCTTGTTTTCCATCGCGCCCATGTTGAAGTCTTCCACCGCGACGATCATGAAGATGTCCAGGTCGTACTCACGGCCGAATACCTCCTCGTCCCAGCGCATGGCGCGCTTGAGCACGTCCATGGCATAGCCGCACTGGTCGATGTTGTGCGGCTCGGAGTAGATCCGCAGGGTCACCGGGCGCCCGGAACCGGTCTCGAAGGTATCCTCGAGCAGCGCGAGACGCCCGGCCACCAGCGCGAACAGATAGCTCGGCTTCGGAAACGGATCTTCCCAGGTGACCTCGCGGCGGCCGTTGCTGCGGATGCGGTCCGCCACCAGGTTGCCGTTGGACAGCAGCTCCGGATAGCGCGCGGCGTCCGCCAAGATGGTCGTGGTGTAGGTCGCCAGCACGTCGGGACGATCCTGGTAGTAGGTGATCCGCCGGAAGCCTTCCGCCTCGCACTGGGTGCAGTACATGCCGCCGGACTTGTAGAGGCCCTCCAGAGCCGTGTTCTGCTCCGGGTGTATCCGTGTGCTGATCTCTACCGTGGCCCGCTCCGGCAGGTCGAACAGAGTCAGCGACTCGTCGTCCGTGCGGTACTGATTGCCGCCGAGCTCGGTACCGTCGACGGCCACGCGCAGCAGCTCCAGATCGCGGCCGGCAAGAACCAGCGGGGTGTCCGGCGGGGTGCCCGCCGCCCGCTCCACGGTCAGCGTGCTGTGCACGTCGGTGCTGCCTTCATCAATCTCAAAAGTTAACTTCGTTTCGACTGTTTTGTATTCAGGTGGTTGATAATCTTTGAGATACGTCGTCTGAGGGTTCGCATCCTTCACGGAAAAAGCTCCAGTTGGGAATCGTCCTGCGAATCATCCGCCTGCCCCATGGGCGGCTCGACCGTAAGGCCGTCGGCGGGGACCGCTGCGGCGCTGACCTGAAACGAGCGATGCCAGCGTACGTTGAAAACCCCGTGCTCGAACAGCAGGTATTGGCCCTTGACCCCGAGCAGGCGCCCGGCGATCCGCCGGTGGCGGTCCAGGCGCAGGCGCGCGAGCGCCCGGGGATAGGCGAGCACCGGATAAGCAAGCGTCACCGACGCCCCGCTGCTCCGCCAGGTCACACCGTCGGGCAGGGTTCCCAAACGCTCCCGCAACCCGCCCCGCAGCGCGCCCAGGTCAACGCTCGGCGCGGGACCGCGCAGCAGCGCGCGCCAGTCGGTACGATCGCTGACGTAGCGGGTCAACGCCGCCTCGAGCACCCCGGCCAGATGCCGCGTCGGCGCGTCCGCGATCACCAGGCCCTGAGAGGCACCCTGGTCCAGCCAGCGGACGATCTCGCCGCCGGCGCTGGTGATCCCGACCTTCGGACCACTCGAGTTGGCGAGGTAAACCCGGTGGGGCTGCATGCAGAATGCCTCGCCCCAGGCGGGCTCCCGGCAGGTGCCCTGATGGTAGTGGCAGCGCACCGGGCTCACCACGCACAGATCGCACCGCGCCAGGCTGCTGAAGCAGGCGTAGCAGTAGCCGCCGCCGTAGCTCTTCGGCGTGCCTGCACCGCAGGCGGCGCAGACGATCGCACCGCGGTACTCGATGACCAGGCCCGCGCCGAGCAGCGCGTTCAGATCCATGCCGTCCGAGCCGTCGCGCACGACCAGACGATAGGCGGCCGGATCTCCGGAAGGAGATCCGCTAGGAGATCCGGCCGTTTCCGCGCTGGCGGCGAGCTTCTCCAGCACGCCCTCAAGCATGGGCCGGCGCCCGCCAGACCGCCGCCAGTAACCCCCCGACGATGAGGCCGCTCCAGTGGGCCGCGTTGGCGACGTAGAGCCCGAATGCCTCGGTGACCCCGGTGCTGAAAAGCACCAGGAACACCAGCAGGCCGCCGGACAACCCCGGCGGCAGGCGCCAGGCAGCGGCGACGGGAAAGCGGCGGCCGAGCACCAGAATGAAGCCCAGCATGCCGTAGGCGACGCCGGACAGACCGCCGAACAGCGGGCCGCCACCGAACGCGTACTGGCACAGGTTGCTCACCCCGGACAACGTCAGCACCACCAGCCACAGCCCGGCTGCCCCCAGAGGGCCCTCGATCCGCCGCCCGAGCTCGATGGTGACCGCGCAGTTGAAGGCGAGGTGCAGTACCGAGAAATGCAGCAGCATGGGGGTGAACCAGCGCCACACCTGGACCCCGGAGAGCAGTTCCCACAGGCTCGGCAGGCCCAGCGCCGCCTCCCGCGGATCGACGATGGTGAGCGCCGCCGCCAGTTCCGTCAGCGTGCCGGAAGCCACCGGATAGCTGAACGGGAACACCACGGCGGTCAGGCCGATCAGCAGGCTCAGCCCCCGGTAACGCAGCAGGGCTCGCGGCCAGCGTGCGGATCGGCGCGGCCGCGCCGCCGCCTCCAGGGTGAGACGGCCGCTGCGCCAGGCCTGATATGCCTCCCGCACCGCCTCTCCCTGACCGGGATCTGCAAGCTCGAGCACCTGGGCGCCGCGCTCCTCGAAAATCCGGTGCTGGACCCGGCGCTGCCACAGATAGCTGGAAAACAGCGACAGGTCCTCGTCCAGAGAGGTCTCGATCACGCGCATGAAGGGAGCCGGGAGTGGTAGTAAACTGGGCTGGCACTTTCACCACAATATCGAGGATATGCAAGCCGTAGACGACGAGGTGCTGGGCCAGGTTTGTCGCTGGCTGGAAGCGCGGGAGCCATGCTGGCTCGCCACCGTGCTGGAAACCTGGGGCTCATCGCCGCGCCCCGTCGGTTCCCTGTTCGCCTGCAACGGCGACGGCCGCATCGTCGGCTCGTTGTCCGGCGGCTGCGTCGAGGATGACCTGCTCGAGAAGCTCACCACCGGCAAGCTCGCGAGGGAGCGTCCGCAGTTCTTTCAGTACGGCATCTCGGCGGAGGAAGTGGAAAAGTTCGGCTTGCCCTGCGGCGGCTCGCTGCATATCGCCATCGAGCCCCTGGCGGCGGATCCGGCAACGCGCAAGCACTTCCGGGCGCTGCAACAGCGGCTCGGCGAGCGCGGTTGGAGCGAACGCCGGGTCAACCTCGATGACGGCTCCCGTACGCTGGCGGATGCCGACGCATTCCGGCCCCTCGTCTGGGACGCTGCGACCCGCACCCTGACCCACACCATCGGGCCCCGCTACCAGCTGTTCATCATCGGCGCCGGCATGGTGTCGAAGTACCTCGCGGAGCTGGCGCTGCAGCTCGACTACCAGGTCACGGTATGCGACCCGCGCCAGCACCTGCTCGACGACTTCGGCGTCGCCGGCGTCAGGCTCGTTGCGGACATGCCGGACGACGCGGTGCGCGAGCACGCCAGCGATCCATCGTCGGCCATCGTCGCGCTCACCCATGATCCCCGCATCGATGACATGGGGCTGATGGAGGCCCTGGCGTCACCGGCCTTCTACGTCGGCGCCATGGGCTCGAAGCGCACGTCGGCAAGCCGCCGGCGGCGGCTGCAGGAGCTGGACGTGGACGATGCGGCGCTGGCGCGGCTGCATGCGCCGATCGGGCTGCCGATCGGCTCGAAGACCCCGCCCGAGATCGCCATCGCCATCATGGCCGAGATCATATCCGTGCGCAGCGCCACCGCCGGCGTCACGCGCGAACGTCCGACCACGGCAGTCGCCGGCTGAACCCCGCGAGCCCAGACCTCTCCGCAGGCGGCGCCGTCGTCCTCGCGGCCGGTGCCGCCCGGCGTTTCGGCAGTGACAAACGCCGCCACGTCCTCGAGGAAGGCACCCCACTGCTGTTCGCCAGCCTCAACGGCTACAGCGCTGTGTTTCCCGAGCTCCTGCTGGTGCTCCGGCCCGACGACCGTGAGCTGGCGCGGGAGGTGGAGACGGCGAGCTGGCCCGGGCGGATCCGCAGCGTGTTCTGCGCGGATGCCCATCTCGGCATGGGCCACTCGCTGGCCTGTGGCGCCCGGGCCGCAGGCGTCGCGCGCTGGACCTGGCTGTTCGTCGCCCTGGGCGACATGGCCTGGGTGCGTGCGGACACGCTGATCCTGCTGCGGGACGCGCTTCTCGAGGCCCCGCCGCCGGCCATCGTCCAGCCGATCCACGCCGGCGCGCCAGGACATCCGGTGGGGTTCTCCGGCAGCTACCTGTCGGAGCTGACGGCCCTGACCGGCGACGAAGGCGCGCGGGCCCTGATCCGCCGCGCCGGTCCGGCCCTGCGGCGGATCCCCGTCGATGATCCCGGCGTGCACGAAGATCTCGACGCGCCCCCCGGGACCGGCGGGCCGGCCGGCGACTGATCGCCGCTAGCTCCGGAAAGGCCAGTGCTCGAGTTGCCGGCGACTATCTTGCCGAGCCGTCGGCGCGCGGAACGCCTCCGAGCCGACTCGCCCAGTCCAGCTTGCTGCGACAGGACTCGTAGAAGTTGTGATCCATGGGATAGATCAGCCGCAGCGCCGTCTGGTACTTGCGGATGCGCACCTCGTCTCCGGCATAGAGGGGAAAGTCGACCTGGGAGTCGCAGCTGACCGTGCCGTCCGCGGTGCCGGTTTCGCCCATGAGGATGCTGATCTCGGACTGACCCCGGACCACCAGCGGCCGCGACGTCAGGGTGTGAGGAAACATGGGCACGATGACGATGGCGTCCAGCGAAGGGTGCATGATCGGGCCGCCGGCAGACAGCGAGTACGCCGTGGACCCGGTGGGCGATGCGACGATCAAGCCGTCCGAGCGCTGGTCGTAGACGAACTGACCGTCCACCGAGAGCGAGAATTCCATCATCCTGGTCATGGTTCCGAGATGCACCACGACGTCGTTGAGGGCCGGCGAGCGGCCCGCCTCGCGGCCTTCATGGATCACCCGGGCGTCGAGCAGAAAGTGGTCTTCGGTGCTGTAGTTGCCATCGAGCACTGCGGGCAGGCGGGTGTCGATCTGATCCGGCGGGATGTCGGCGAGAAAACCCAGGCCACCGCGGTTGACACCCAGCACAGGCACGGCGAAGTGCGCCAGGTCCCTGGCCACCCCGAGCAGGCTTCCGTCCCCACCCACCACCACCAGCAGATCGCAGCGCTGGCCGAGCTCGAGCCGTTTCGCCTGCTCGCCGCGAAACCCCGGCAGCGTTGCCGCGGTGACGTCTTCCACCACCACCCTGCGGCGATGACGCTGCAGGCACTCGTGGACGGCGACCACGCTGTCGAGAATCTCCGGGCTGTCCCGTCGGCTGATAAGGCCGACGGTGGCAAACTGGCTCATCGCGCCCCGCTCCCTGGAAAGCTCGCACAGTATACAGACCGTCCCCGGCGAACAATCCTGCTGGTGCGGTCCGGCGCCTCGGACGCTGGACGTTGGCCGTCGACGAAACTACCCTGCATGGCCCGCGTCCAAATACAACGCAGCGACTCCGGAGCCCGGGATGAATACCGCCGTCGATCAGCGCTACATGCAGGCGATTGAGCAGGCACGCCGCGCGAGCGGCAGCGAGGGCAGCTCGGCCCTGTGGACGCTGATGCGCGAGGAAGCCGCGGTAAAGGCCGCGCAGGAGCCGATTCTCGGCAGCTACTTTCATGCCACCGTGCTGAACCACAAGTCGTTCGGCTCGGCGCTGTCGTTCCGGCTCGCCAGCAAGCTGGACAACCCGATGCTGCCGACCATGCTGATCCGCGACGTGATCACCGAGGCCGTGGAAGCCAACCCCGAGATTCTCGGCTCGGCGGCGCTGGACATCGTTGCGGCCTACACCCGCGATCCCGCGTGCGAAGACCTGTCACAGCCGTTTCTGTTCTACAAGGGCTTCCACGCGCTGCAGGCCTATCGTATCGCTCACTGGCTCTGGCAGCGCGGACGCCGCACCCTGGCTCAATTCTTTCAGAACCAGATCAGCGTGACCCTGGGCGTCGATATTCATCCCGCCGCCCGAATCGGCTCCGGCATCCTGCTCGACCACGCCACCGGCGTGGTCGTCGGCGAGACCGCCGTCATTGAGGACGACGTGTCGATGCTGCACGCCGTCACCCTCGGCGGCACCGGCAAGGAGAGCGGTGACCGTCACCCGAAGATCCGTCAGGGCGTGCTGCTCGCCGCCGGCTGCAAGGTAATCGGCAACATCGAGGTCGGCGCCGGCGCCAAGGTGGGTGCCGGCAGCGTGGTGCTGGAGAACGTGCCCGCCGGCGTCACCGTTGCCGGGGTGCCGGCCCGGGTCGTGGGCCGCGCAGGCAGCAAGATCGCCGCTCACGAGATGGACCAGTCGCTCGGCTGAGCGCAAACCGCGAGGAGCTCCGTTCATGGCCGAGCCGAAGTGTCCCGAATGCGGCCTGCAGGGCATGGCGCACATCGTCTCCCGGGAGAGCGAGGAGCGTTCACGCAGCAAGCACCCGTGGTTCCTGGTGATTCACTGCAACGGTTGCGGCCACGTCTACGACGTGATCGCCAAGCACGTGTTCAGCCAACCGCTGCCGCCGCGCCTGGTTCTGCCCGACTACCGCTAGCCGCAGGCGTCAGCCTTCCTCGGCGAGGCGTTCCCGGACCCGGTTGATCAGCTGGCTCATCGTGTCGCGCGGCTGCGCGCCGGGAATGGCGAACCGGCCTGCGAGGACGAAGAAGGGCACGCCGGTAACCCCGACCGCCTGCGCCAGAGACAGCTCCGAGCGCACCTTGTCGGTCTCGTCGCGACCGGCCAGCAGCTCGGCCGCCGCGGCGCCGTCGAGGCCGGCCTGCTCCGCGGCAGCCACCAGCTCGTCCGGGTCGCCGACATCGCGGCCGTCCTGAAAGTAGAAGCGGAACAGCACCTCGGCGAGCGCGTGCTGATGCCCCGAAAGCTCTGCCCAGGAAAGCAGGCGGTGGGCGCGGAGGGTGTTCGGCGCCCTGCGGATCCGATCGAAGTTCAGGACCAGCCCCTCGCTCTCCGCCTCCGCCACCACCCGCTCGTAGATGCGGTCGGCGTCGGCATCGTCACCGAACCGGGCGCGTATGAAATCATCCCGGTCCATCCCCCGCTCCGGCATCTGCGGGTACAGCTGGTACGGACGCCAGGTGACGCTGACGTCTTCCCCTGCCGGACCCGCCAGAACCGCGTCCAGGCGCCGCTTGCCGATGAAACACCAGGGACAGACCACATCCGAGAAGATTTCGATCTGCACGGGACCTCCGTGACGGTGAGCCAGCCGGCCGCGCCGCTCGGGCGACCGGCCGGACCTTCTGCGCGACCAGGAGCTTGGATGATAGGGTCGCCGCCGGCCGCTGCCTAGTCGGCAGCCGCGCCGGCGCCGGAATCAGACGTCGCCACGCAGCAGCTGCTGCAGCCGACGGTTGCGCTCCTTCTCGTGGCGCAGGGCAGCCTTCAGCTTCTGAATCTCTTCGCGGCAGCCTTTGATCTGCTCGAGATAGCCCTGCTGCTGGCGCTCCATCTCGCTGCGGAACTGCTCCGCAACCTGCTCTCGGTGCTGGTTCGCGTGCTGGCCGACGTTGACCCGGCCGGCGTCGCCGAAGGTGGCCGTCAGGGTCTTGTCGATGGCCTGCAGCCGCGCCCGGCCGATGGAACCGTTGGCGGCCCGGTCGAGCCTCACGCCCGCCTCGACGCGCTGGGCCGCGGCGGCCTTCAGCGCCTCCTGCGCGACCTCGCTCGCCACCGCCTTCATGGGGACCGGCTTCAGCCCGAGCCGGTTCCGCCACACGACCTTCTGGATCAGCATGGCAGGATGCGCGTTGCCTTCTCCCTGCGGTTCCCAGACGTTGATGCCATGCCAGGGAACCGGGCACTGACTGCGGCTGGCCATCCTGATCTCGCCGTTACCCAGGTCCGGGCCTGATCCGGCGTTCTGCGCCATGTAGTCGAGTGGCAGGTTGAACGCTGGGTCGACGTATCCACTCTCGTTGACCTTGAACAGGAACAACACCACGGCCCGGACCGCCAGACCGGCGCCGACCTGCGCGTAGCCGGCCTTGACCGTGCTGGCGGCATGGCTTCCTAGCGTGGCTTTCTGCGCCAGCAGAGCGTTGAACTGATCGAAGCGCATCTCCAGATCGATCTTCGACCCCTGCGGATCGAACAGCACGATCAGCTCCTCGGCGCCGTCCTGACTCGTCATGGCTCTCCTTCGCTGACTCACGAGTACGCGATGACCGGCCGGCGTTGACCGGCCTGTGGCAACGTCTGATTCAAGCAGAGGGAACGGCAAGCCGCGCGGAACCCGGTCACATTCAGGACGTCGACCGGGTCACCATTCGCAGGCGTCTAGCCGGAACGGCGCCGGTACGTCCCATGGTCCTCGGCGACGCCCTCAGGCCAGGGGGGGTCGCGCAGCAGCGCTTCGGCGAGAGCTCTTCCAGCTCCCGGCGAGCCCTCAGCCGCTCCCGGAGGAGTCGAGCAGCGCGGCGATGTCGTCGTAGTGGAAGGCGGTGCGCGGCGCCGAACGCGGCCCCGAGGGCTGCTCCGGGCTCCGAGCCTCGAGCAGCTCGGCGTAGACCATCGCGTCGCCGGACAGCCGCCGCACGTCGACGATCCGATAGTGCCCATCGGCGATGGTAAAGCTTCGTCCCACCAGATCGTCCATAACGCTCACCCTGTTACTGCTCGTTCCCCACAATAGGCCGACGCCGCGATAGGTGCATGATGGTTTTTGTAGTCAGGTTGTCGTCACACCGTTTCGGGCCCGCCGCGCCGGGACTTGGTGCGACCACCCAAGGCTTGGCGAACCCCGCCACGGCCAATTGCATGACCGCGCAGAAAAATCGAGGCAAATCAATAGACTGGAGTTGGCACCATCGCTGCATGATGGGTACCGACAGATGAGGAGGCCCCATGATCCGGAAACTGCTGCTGATCTCCGTCGGGCTCGGACTGCTGCTGCTGGGCCTGGTCGGCCTGGTGCTGCCGGTCCTGCCCGGCGTGCTGCTGCTGGCTGCCGCCGCCGGCTGCTTCTCACTGGCTTCCCGGCGGTTCCGCGCCGGGCTGGAGTCGCGCCTGCGGCGGGATCCCCGCTACCGGGCGGCGCTGCGCCGCTGGCAGGCTGCCGGCGGCCTGTCGCCCTGGCGGCGGGCCCAGCTCGGCTTCTGGCTCACCGTGGCCAGCCTGCTGCCGGCAAGGGCGCGTTGATGCGCCTGCGGCCGCCGGAGCGCTGACCGTGGCCCGCGTGCTGATCTGCGGCACTCTGGCCTACGACGACATAGGCCATTTCGCCACCCCGCTCACCGGGACCACCCGCAACGTCAAGCTGGATCGACTCGACCGCGACTTCGGCGGCTGCGCGATGAACATCGCCTACAACCTCGCCGGGCTCGGGCACCAGAGCGTGCCCTTCGTCTACGCCGGCGACGACTACGCCGCCGGCTATGCCCACCACGTGGCAAGCCACGGAATTTCGGAGACCGGGATATTCCGCATCCCGGGGGTGACCTCCGCCCGCGGCATCGTTCTCACCGGCAGCGACGGCGCCCAGTTCACCGCCTTCTACCCGGGACCGTCGGGCTCCGGGCGCTGGCACCGCGATCTGGACGAGCTGCTTGCCGGCGATCGCTTCGACGCGGTCATCGTCGCGCCGGATCTGCCGCACAAGATGGTCGGCTGCGCCGCACGAACCCGCGCGCTCGGCTTGCGGATCTGGTGTCCGGGTCAGTACGCGGAGCTGCTGAAGCGTGAGGACATCGAAGTCGCCCTCGAGCACTGCAACCTGCTCGTGGCGAACCGACACGAGTGGTCTGCGCTGGCCGCCGCCATGGCAGGCGACGAGCACCTGCGGACTCGGGTCGGACGGGCCGTCATCACGGACGGCCCGAACGCCGTCGAGGTTCTCAACGGCCGCGGGCGCGGCGCCGGCCGGAGGTCCACGCGGGTCGCCGTGGAAGCCGTCGCGGCGTCACGGGCGATTGATCCCACCGGCTGCGGCGATGCCTTCGTCGCGGCTCTCGCCGACGCGCTGCTCAGCGGCACCGGGCTGAGCGGCGCGGTGACCGCCGGCGCCCGCCTGGCGGCCCGCTGCCTGCGCTGCCGGGGCTCCCAGAGTCACCGGGTGCGCCATTCCGAGGGCACCGCGGAGTAATTCGACGACACGGTAGAAAACCTCAATAACTCGTTGATATACGTATGGTAGTCTGCTACCTTGCTTCGCGATTTCGCCCTGCCAGAAATCATCGCCTGCACCGGGGAACGGCACCGTCCGCGACGCAACCGGAACAGCTTCAGGCACGCCCGGCCAACAACAATAATTCCGGGCTCTTTCAGCCGCCTTCGGGCGGCTTTTTATTGCCCGTTCGGCTGCCGGTCGTCACCCGGGCGCAACCCCGCCGCCCTCAGTCGAGGCGTTTGCGAAAGCGCAGCGTGGCCAGGGTCATGACCACTCCGAAGAAGACCAGCAGCGGCCAGATGTCGCCCACCATCAGCGCCAGGTCAGCCTGACGCAGGACGATGCCGCGCACGATCCGCAGGAAATGGGTGAGTGGAAACAGCTCGGCCAGCAGCTGCGCCTGACGCGGCATGCCATCGAAGGGAAACATGAATCCCGACAGCAGCAGCTGCGGCAGGAACGACATGAAGGTCATCTGGAACGCCTGGAACTGGGTGGTCGCCAGGGTCGAGATGAGCAGGCCCAGGGTGAGGATTGACAACACGAACACGCCGGCGCCAGCGTAGAAGTCCGCCAGGTCGCCGCGCACGGGCACGTCGAACAGGCTCACCCCGATGGCCAGAATCAGCGACACCTGAAGGTAGCCCACCACCACGTAGGGCACGATCTTGCCGAGCATCAGCTCGAAGCTCTGCACCGGCGTGGTGATCAACAGCTCCAGGTTGCCGCGCTCGCGCTCGCGGACGATGGCCACGGCGGTGAAGAGCACCATGGTGAGGGTGAGAATCACACCGCACAGCCCCGGCACGATGAACACCGGCGAGCGTCGTTCCGGGTTGTACATGGCGCGCAGGGCCAGCGCCGGCTGCACTGCAGGCGGCGGGGAAGCGCCCGCCAGCAGCCGCTCCAGCCCGGCCTGCTGGAGACCCCGGGCCGCGTTCTGGACCACCGGGTCGCTGCCGTCCACCAGCAGCTGGCCCACCGGACGACCGTCGGCGAGCCGGGTTTCGAAGTCCGGGGGCAGATAGATCCCCACCACGACGTGGCCGGCGGCCAGACGCCGCTCGAGTTCCGCTGCGTTCGCCGCCGTGCCGACAATACGCACTACGCCGCTGGCTTCCAGGGCCGCCACCAGCGCCCGGGAGGCGGAAGTCGCGGCCTGATCCGCCACCGCGGCGGGCAGATCGCGCACATCGGTATTGATCGCGTAGCCGAACAGCAGGGTCATGATCACCGGAATGCCAACGATCATGCCGCCGCTGAGTCGATCGCGGCGGAGATGGCGGAACTCCTTGGCCGCAATGGCGACGACCCGGGGTAGCGAGAACCTCACGCGGCCGGCGCTCCGGCGCCGGGGGGGGGG
>JBFISC010000012.1:0-28266 GCA_041608775.1 Pseudomonadales bacterium
GACCTTGGGCATGCGGGTCATGCCGCCGACCAAAATCACCTCGTCGATCTCGCTCGCCTTCAGGCCCGCATCCTTGAGCGCCTTCTTGCAGGGCTCGATGGTGCGTTCGATCAGGTCGTCGACCAGCGCCTCCAGCTTGGCCCGGCTCAGCTTGATATTGAGATGCTTCGGCCCGGCCTGGTCGGCGGTGATGTAGGGCAGGTTGATCTCGGTCTCCATCGAACTGGAGAGTTCGATCTTGGCCTTTTCCGCGGACTCCTTGAGCCGCTGCAGCGCCAGCGGATCGGCGTTCAGATCGATCTTCTGATCCTTTTTGAATTCCGCCACCAGGTAGTCGATGATCTTCTTGTCGAAGTCCTCACCACCCAGGAACGTATCGCCGTTGGTGGAAAGCACCTCGAACTGGTGCTCGCCGTCTACCTCGGCGATCTCGATGATGGAGATGTCGAAGGTTCCGCCGCCCAGGTCGTACACGGCGATCTTGGTGTCGCCGCGCTTCTTGTCCATGCCGTAGGCCAGCGCCGCGGCCGTGGGCTCGTTGATGATGCGCTTGACCTCGAGGCCGGCGATCCGGCCCGCGTCCTTGGTCGCCTGGCGCTGGGAATCGTCGAAGTAAGCAGGCACGGTTATCACCGCCTCGGTTACTTCCTCGCCCAGATACTCCTCCGCGGTCTTCTTCATCTTCTTCAGCACTTCCGCGGAAACCTGGGGCGGTGCCAGCTTTTCCCCTTTCACCTCGATCCAGGCGTCGCCGTTGTTGGCCTTGGCGATCTTGTAGGGGACCATTTTGATGTCTTTCTGCACCACGTCGTCGGCGAACTTGCGGCCGATCAGACGCTTCACCGCGAACAGCGTGTTGGTCGGATTGGTGACCGCCTGGCGCTTGGCGCTCTGGCCCACCAGGGTTTCGCCATCATCGGTGTAAGCAACGACGGACGGCGTCGTGCGATCGCCCTCGGCGTTCTCGATGACCTTGGCGTCTTTGCCCTCCAGCACGGCCACGCACGAGTTCGTGGTGCCCAAATCGATACCGATGATCTTGCCCATGTCACTGTTCTCCAGAATCGTTCGTGTGGTCCGACAACCGCGTCCGGGTTCGAGCGCGACGTCACGACCGTGATTACCCGCAATATCTGTCCGCCGCGGCGGCTTTCAACCCCGCGGCGCCGAATTTCTAGCCGGCGGCCTTCGCCACCACCACCTTCGCCGCCCGCACCACCCTGCCATTCAGCAGATAGCCCGCCTGCATTACCTCGAGCACCGAATTCGGCTCGGCGTGGGCGCTCGGGACCATGGTCATGGCCTCGTGCACCTGGGGATCGAAGGGCTCGCCGGTGGGATCGATACGCTCGATGCCATGCTTCTCGAGCACGGACAGGAAAAGCTTCAACGACAGCTCCACGCCCTCGGCGATGGGGCCCGCACCCTCGGCCTGGCCGGCGACTTCCACGGCCTTTTCCAGGCTGTCGACGACGGGGAGCAGATCGGCGCTGAACTTCTCCAGCGCGTACTTGTGCGCATTTTCCACGTCCCGACCGGCCCTTCGGCGGGTGTTCTCGGCCTCCGCCTGAGCCCTCAGCGCCTGATCACGATAGCTGTCCGCCTGCTGCTGCAGCTCGGCGATGCGGGCTTCGAGCCCCTCGGGCGTGGCCGGGCCGGCCTCGGCGGCCGTTGCGGGCTGACCATCGCGACCGTCGTCTCCCGGCCCCGGCTCGGGGATCTCCGCGGGCGGCCGGTTGCCGTCGTCCTGCTCGGCCATGGGATCTGCTCTCCAGATTCAATACACCTAAAACCCACCGGGAGCCGCTGCTCCCGGGGCCCTCCGGGATATCTGGGGGAGACGGCGGGGAATTCAACCCCGGCCCTAGTTCAGGCGCGGTCCATGGCCGCACCCAGCACCCGGGCGGTGACGTCCACCACCGGAATCACCTCCTGGTATGCCATCCGGGTCGGACCCACCACGCCCAGGACGCCGGCCAGCTGACCGTTCACTTGGTACGAGGCGGTTACCAGGCTCAGGTCGTCGAGCAGCTGGTAGCCGGACTCCTCGCCGATAAACAGCTGGATGCCATGGCTGTCCAGGCAGCGGTCCAGAAGGTGCAGGATGCCGCCTTTACGGGAAAAAGCGTCAAACAGTTTGCGTACCTGCTCCACGTCACCGAAGTCCAGCAGATTCGTCTGGCCTGCCACCACCAGCCCCTCGTCGCTGTCGTCGCCGGCCTCAAAAGCCCTGCTGGCAACATCCAGGGCCGTCTGCATCAGGCTGTCCATGCGGTCCTTGTCGGCCTGCATGCTCGCCAGCAGCGCTTCCCGCACCCGCATCAGGGACAGCCCGCCGAACTCGCGGTTGATGAGGGTCGCGGCCCGATTCAGCTCCGCCTCGTCATACTCGCGATCCGTGTGGATCACCCGGTTCTGCACCTCGCGGTCGTTCAGCACCAGGATTACCAGTACCCGGCTGCCGGACAGCGGCAGGAACTCCACGTGCCGCAGCGCGACCTGATCCCGGCGCGGCAGCGTGATCAGGCAGGTCATGTGGGTCAGGTGGGACAGCGCTTTCGATGCGGATTCCACCAGCTCTTTCGGCGACAGGTCGGGATCCAGCTCGCCGCGCAGCCGGGTTACCTGGGCTTCGTCCAGGGGTTCGACCCGCAGCAGGCTGTCGACGAAGAACCGCAGCCCGCGATGGGTCGGGATCTTGCCCGCCGACGTGTGCGGCGACCGCACCAGCCCCTGGGCCTCCAGGTCGGACAGGATGTTCCTAACGGTGGCCGGACTCACTTCCACACCGGGCTGGGTTGCGAGCATCCGGGACGGTACCGGGGTGCCGTCGGAGATGTATTGCTCCACCAGCAGCTTGAAGACGAGCTGCGCACGCTCGTCGAGGAGATCTTCCGCTTGCTTTCTCATCGGCAATACAACTTAACTGTCCTGCCCGAGTGTACCCTGTCGAGAAGCGCCGCGTGTTCCGGGCACCCCGCGCCCCTCATCCGGCAAGAGGTACACTCGGAAAACTTATTGACCTTTGCCTCGAATAGTCAAGCTATGGCCAACGCCGTGCTCCGTTCGCTGACGATCCGCGACTTCGCCCTGGTGCCGTCGCTGGACATCGGCTTCGCCGATGGGCTGACCGTGATTACCGGGGAATCGGGCGCCGGCAAGTCGATCCTGCTGGGCGCCCTGGGCCTGGTGCTCGGCGACCGTGCGGCCAGCGATGCGGTCCGTCCCGGCGCAGCCCGGGCCGACATCTGCGCCGAGTTCGACCTGGTCGGACACCCGGCCTCACGGCGACTGCTGGACCAGCAGGCACTCCTGGACGCGGAAAGCCCCGGCCGTTGCCTGGTGCGCCGGGTGGTGGGCGCCGACGGCCGGTCCCGGGCATTCATCAACGACACGCCGGTGACCCTGCAGGTATTGCGGAGCCTGTGCGAAGACCTCATCGACATCCACGGCCAGCACGAGCACCAGCGCCTGACCGAGCCCGCGGTTCAGCTCGCCCTGCTCGACGACTTCAGCGTGGACCCGGCGCTGCGACGCAACGTGCGGGAGAGTTTCCGGGCCTGGAAACAGGCCGAGCAGGAGGCCGCGGCGCTGGAGTCGCGGATCACCCTGGGCGAGGACCGGGCCCGCCTGCTCAGCTACCAGCTCGAGGAGCTCGACGCCCTCGGGCTCGCCGAGGGCGAGCTGGAAGCCGTGGAATCGGAACACCGGCGCCTGTCCCAGGCTCAGGACCTCCGCGCCACGGTGGCTCGCAGCCTCGAGGCGCTCGAGGATGACCTGTCCCTGGGGCGGGTGCTGCGCGAGCTTGGCTCCCTGGACGACGACCATCCACGACTGCAGAGCGCCGTGGAGGTGCTGCGCTCCGCCGATGACCTGCTGGGCGACGCGGTGCGGGACCTGCGCGGCTACGACGAATCCCTGGACCTCGACCCGGAGCGCCTGGCGGCGCTGGAGGAGCGCCTTGCCAGCATTCACGAGGTGGCGCGCAAGCACCGGGTGGCGCCGGAGCAGCTCGGTGCGCATGCCGGAGCGCTGCGGGAGGAGCTCGACGGCATGTCCACCGACCGCTCAGCCCTGGACTCGCTGCGGGCGGCCGCCGCCGGTCACGAAGCCGACTTCCGCGAGCGCGCCGCCCGCCTGTCGAAGCAGCGCCGCAAAGGGGCGAAAGCCTTCGCCAGGGCCGTGAGCCGCTGCATCAACACCCTCGGCATCAACGGCGGCGCGCTCGAGGTGCGCTTCGAAGACACGCTCTCGGAGACCGGTCTGGAGAGCGCGGCTTTCCACGTCACCACCAACCCGAAGTACCCGTCCGGCCCGCTCAACCGGATCGCCTCCGGCGGCGAGCGGGCCCGCATCGGTCTGGCAATTCAGGTGGTGGCTGCGGAGAAATCGGCGATGCCGTGCCTGGTACTGGATGAAGCCGACGTCGGGGTCGGCGGCACCACGGCAGACGTGGTCGGGCGGCTGCTGCGCGCCCTCGCGGATCACACCCAGGTGATCTGCGTGACCCACGCTCCCCAGGTCGCCGCGCTGGGCCACAACCACCTGCGGGTGCGCAAGAACGAGCACCAGGACACGCTGATCGACCCGCTGGCCCCGGATACCCGGGTGGAGGAGCTGGCGCGCATGCTCGCCGGTGCCGACATCACCGATAAATCCCGCGACTACGCCCGCACCCTGCTCAGCGAAGCTGCCAGGTGACCGCGCTGCCGCCGTCAGCGGCGGCTTCCCTCGCAGCACACCCATGGGTAAGATGCGCCGCCATGCGTACCCTCCTCGTCATCACCGTTGCCGCACTGCTGCTCAGCGCCTGCAGCGTGCCCAGGATCGGGCTGCCGCGGGTTCACAAGGTCTCGGTGCAGCAGGGCAACGTGATCACCCAGGACATGATCGATCAGCTGAAGCCGGGCATGACCCGCAGTCAGGTCGCTTACGTCATGGGCGAGCCGGTGTTCCGCAATGCTTTCGACGACAACCGCTGGGACTACATCTACACCCTGCAGATTCCCGGCTACTACGAAGAGCAGAAGCGGGTGAGCCTGTACTTCGAGAACGAGGTTCTCGCCTACTTCACCGGGGACTACGCACCCACGACGGCCAGCGGCGCTGGGACCGGCGAATCGGCAGAAGGCTCGGCCGCCACGGCGAGCGCGGACTTGGACGACGCCGACCGCAGCCTGTAGCCGTCAGCGCTGCCGCGCCCGCCGGCGGCGCGCCTCCCGCGGATCGATCTGCAGCGGCCGGTAGAGCTCCACGCGGTCGCCGGGTTCGAGCTTGCGTTGCCGGGTCACCCGGTCGCCGAACACGCCCACCGCCACGCTGCCGAGCTCCAGGGTGTCGAACGGCGCGATGCCCGCTACCGCCGCCAGCGCGTCCGCGACCGTGGCACCGTCAGCCAGCGAGAGCGCTACCCGGTGCTGCCTGCCGGGAAGGGCGTAGACGACCTCGATTTCCATCCTCCCCATCCCGCCGCAGGACCCGGGCCTCAGGAGCGCCCGTACAGATCGGTGGCCCGCTGGCTGAACGCGTCGACCATCTGATCGGCGGCCTCTACGAACACGCCGGACAGCGCGCGACCGAACAGCGCCCGAACCCCCGACAGCTCGAAGCTCAGGTCCAGCTCGACCTTGCAGCCCTCGTCCGCCCCGAGGGATCTGAAGTGCCAGACCCCCTCGAAGGTACGGAACGGTCCGGAGACTAGATGCAGCTCGATGCGCTCGTGCGGATGCATGACGTTGCGGGTGGTGAAGCGCTGATGCAGGCCGCGGGCGTCGAGCTTGAGCTCAGCAACCAGCTCGCCGCGACTTTGCTCGAGTACCGTGGCGTCGCGACACCAGGGCAGAAACTCGGGGTAGCTGGTCACGTCGCAGACCACATCGAACACCCGGGAGACCGGCAGCGGCAGCAGAGCAGATCGACGGATGGCCGGCACGCGTCGGCTTCAGCCCAGCAGGGTGGCGACGAACACGATCGCGACGCCGAGCGGCGCAACCACGCCGCACAGCAGCTTCCAGGCGACGTTGACCCAGCCGTCCTGCAGCCCGAGCTGGCTGCCGACCACGGTTTTCGGCAGGCCCCAGGCTGCGAACAGCGCGATGAACATCCCGCCGAGCGGCAGCATGATGTTCTGCGAAACGTAGTCGACGAAGTCGAAGAACGTGAGCTCGCCGACGATGTGCATGTCGGCCCAGACGTTGAACGACAGCACGGTGCCGATCCCCAGTGCCCAGCTGATGACGCCGAGGGTAATGGCGACCCGCGACCGCTTGGCGTTGTAGGTTTCCACGAGGTAAGCCAGCGCCGGCTCGGAGATGGAGATTGCCGAAGTGATGGCGGCAAAGCTCACCAGCACGAAAAACAAGGTGCCGAACAACGCCCCCAGGGGCATCTGACCGAACGCCAGCGGGATGGTCACGAACATGAGCCCCGGCCCCTGTCCAGCCTCCAGCCCGTTGGCGAAAACGATGGGGAATATCGCGAGCCCGGCGGCCACCGCCACGACGGTGTCGAGAACCGCAATGATGCCCACGGTGCCGGCGATGGATGTGGAGCTGGGCACATAGGCGCCGTAAGCCATGATCGCGCCCATGCCGAGGCTGAGGGTGAAGAACGCCTGGCCCATGGCGATGAGGACGGTATCACCCGACACCGTCTCCCAGTTGAATGCGAACATGAAGTTCCAGCCCTGCTCGAAGCCTTCCGTGGTCACCGAGTACCCCAGCAGCACGAACAGCAGCACGAACAGCAGCGGCATGAACCAGCGGATGGCCGTTTCGAGACCCTTGATGACGCCATGGGCAATGATGAACACCGTGGCGGCCATGAACAGGGTCTGCCAGAAAACCAGCCGCCACGGGTCGGCCAGGAACTCATTGAACGTTGCCGCCGCGAACTCCCCCGTCGCCTGGTGCATGACGCCGGCGGCCATCTGCAGGACGTAGTAGAGGGCCCAGCCGGCTATCACCGTGTAGTAGGACAGGATCAGAAACCCGGCGAGGACACCCATCCAGCCGATAAGCACCCAGGCGGCGTTTCGATGATGCTGCTGCACCAGCGCGCGCATGGTGTTGATGGGGCTCTGACGTCCCTCCCGGCCGATCAGAACCTCGGCCATCATGATGGGGATGCCCACGAAAGCCACGCAGCCGAGATAGATCAGAACGAAGGCGCCACCGCCGTTCTCGCCGGCAATGTAGGGGAACTTCCAGATGTTCCCGAGACCGACAGCGGAACCTGCGGCAGCCAGCACGAACAGCCAGCGACTCGACCACATGCCATGGCGGGATTCGGTGCTGACGGCCATGGATCTCCCCAACGCGCGAGTGTTGGCGCCGCATTCTGGCGCAACGCTATAACCGCCACAAGCATCGCCCCTATAATTCCAGCATGGCCAGATCCAAGAGCAGGAAACCGTCGTCCACGATCGCGCTGAACAAGCGTGCACGTCATGACTACGCTCTCGAGGAACGCTTCGAAGCGGGTCTGGCGCTGGAAGGCTGGGAGGTCAAGGCGCTGCGCGAGGGTAAGGCTCAGCTGGTGGATTCCTACGTGCTCATCAAGGACGGCGAGGCCTGGCTGCTCGGCGCCACCATCACCCCGCTGACCAGTGCCTCGACGCACGTGGTCGCGGACCCTCAGCGCACCCGCAAGCTGCTGCTCCACGCCAACGAGATCGCCAGGATCTTCGTCGCTACCCGGCAGAAGGGCTACGCCTGCATCGCCACGGCCCTGTACTGGAAGGGTCAGCGGGTGAAGTGCGAGGTGGCGCTCGCCAAAGGCAAGAAGCAGCACGACAAACGCGCTACCGTGAAGGACCGGGAGTGGAGCCGGCAGCGCGAGCGGATTCTCAAGGACGCGGGCTGAGGAAGCGACAGAAGTACGAGCCGCTCAAGCACCGCCGACGCTGCGGCGCCAGTGAATCATCTCGATAGCCGCCGCGGCCGCTTCGTACCCCTTGTTGAACTCATCGTCGCCGGCGCGAGCCCGGGCATGCTCGATGTCGAACACCGGCAGCACCTCGACCACGACCGGACGGCGGTACTGCAGGCTGACCGCGCCGAGCCCGCGCATGCACTCGCTGGTGATCATCTCGAAGTGCAGGGTCTCGCCCTTGACGATCACCCCGAAGCAGATCACCGCGTCCAGATCGCCGGCGGCGTCCGACGCCAGCAGATCGGCGGCCGCCAGCGGCAGCTCCAGCGACCCAGGCAGCACGTGAGATTCCACCCGCGAATATCCCGCCTCGCGCAGCACGCGCTCGCACACCGACACCATGCTGCCGACGATCTCCGGGTACCACTTGGACTGCACGATGGCGATGCGGCCCGGATTCGTGACGCGCGGCAGGTGACTGAGATCGACGACGGTCTTGGCCATGGCACGGTCCTGGAGTGGGGGCGTCGGAGCATAGCGGAACCGACTGAGCAGCCCAAGCGCAACCCTTTTCCATCCTGGCGCATCTATTGATAGGAGCGCGCTCGCAACCTCAACACGCGACAGGAGACGCCAGATGACAAGGCTCATCGTACTCGCCGCCGCTTTGCTGTTCAGCAACCTCACCTTTGCGGGCGACCAGGTTTTTCGCTGGTCTTCCCCGGAGCTTGCGAGCATCGACGGGATCAAATCAGTGCACCGCCGCGCCCAGGCCCATGCCCGGGCCTTCTGCAGCGACTTCCTCCGCGGCACGCGGGGCCTCAGCCGACAGGCGCGCTGTGTCAACGAGATCGTCGACGAGATCGTCGGCGGTGTGAACGACATACGGCTGACGGCCTACGTGAAGACAGGCCGCGTGGACCCGGACCTTCTCGCCCGACGCTGATCCGCTCAGACGCTGCGCGGCGCCGGGGATCCTCCCGACCAGTCCGGCGCCGGGCTCGGCTGCGGCGCCACGGCTGCGAGGGAAGAATCGAGTCGCCGCTGCTCCCGCCGGGCCAGCAGTCCCCGCAGTTGCGCATGCTTCGCAGCGGTGAGCGGCCAGGACCAGCACAGATACAGGGCGAAGCAGAAGCACACCGTCGGCACGATGGCATAGAGCACCCCGAGCCAGAGCAGGTTGCCCGCGGTGTTGGTTGCGCCGATGCTGGTGTCGTAGCCGACGAGGGCAAGCGCAATCAGCGCAGGGCCGCTGAAGGACTGCGCGGTCTTGGTCATGAAGCCGAAGATGGAGAAGTAGCTGCCGGTGCGCGCGTCTCCGGTTCGCAGGGTGTCGAGGTCGACCACGTCGGCCAGCATCGCCCGCGGCAGGTAGGCGAACGAGCCGAAGCAGAAGCCCTTGATGGCGAACAGCACGTAGAACGCGCCCACCTGGCCGTGATCGAGGGTGAAGATGGCGATGCTCACGGCGCCCACCAGGATGATGGCCGCCGACAGGGAACGATGCTTGCCGAAGCGTCGGGCCAGCCAGCTCCACACCGGCATGGCCGCCAGGCCCATGGCAAAGTACACCACGTACAGGGTTCCCGCGAACCTGGCGCCGATGTAGTCCTGAATGAAGTACAGCGACAGGGCGTTCCGGAATGCCTCGCCGCCGCCGACCAGCAGCTCGATGCTGAGCACCCTGAGAAACAGCTTGTTGCGGTACATCAGCCCGAACGAGGCGAGGAATCCCACCTGGCCTTCGCGCGTGGTCGGGGGCGGCTCCGGCAGCCGGGTCACGACCAGCACCGGTACCAGCAGCAGCAGCGGCACCGCCAGCCAGGTGTAGGCGTTCAGCACCAGCACCGCGGTGGTCTCCTCCCGGTAGAGGAACTCGACGATGGCGGGGATCGCGGCGGCGGTGATCAAGCCGAGGAGCACGAACACCTCGCGCGAAGCTTGAATCCGCGTGCGCATGTTGTATTCGCCCGACAGCTCCATGCCCCAGGCCGCGTAGGGCACGCCGAGCATGGTGGTGCCCAGGCGCAGAAACATGAACCAGGCGCCGAGATACAGCACCGTGCTGCCCTGCTCCGGGTTCAGCAGGAAGTAGAGTGCCAGCGCGAGAAACGGCGCTCCGACCAGGATCCACGACTTGCGCCGGCCCCAGCGGGTCCGGATCTTGTCTGACGCGTAGCCCATGGCCGGATCGGTCACCGCATCGAACAGCGCCGATACCGTGATCACCAGCCCCACCAGCGCGGTCTCGACGCCGATGTAGGTGTCGTAGGCTCGAGGCAGCCAGATGCCCAGCGGATAGCCGAGCAGAGCGAGCGGAAATCCCAGCGATCCGTAAATCCAGACCTTGCTGCGGCTGATGGCCTGATTCGACACCGTCGCTCCTCCGCGAGTCGGACCTACTTCAGCAGCGAGCCCAGGATCCCGCGCACCAGCCGCCGGCCGAGACCGCTGCCGATGGAGCGCGCCGCGCTCTTGAGCATCGCCTCACCCACGCTCTGACGCGAGGACGTGCGCCTGCTGCGCTTCGCTTCGGCTGCCTCGGCCTTCTCCCTGGCCTCTTCGGCTTGCGCCTCCTCCTCGCGCTTCGCCGCCAGCTTGGCGCGCTCTTTGAGCATCTCGTAAGCGGACTCACGATCCATCGCGGCGTCGTAGCGGCCCTTCATGGGAGAGCGCTCGAGCAGCGCGGCACGCTCGTCCGGCGATACCGGCCCGATCCGCGACTCCGGCGGCCGGATCAGCGTCGGCCGAACCACCCCCGGCGCCCCGTCCTGTTCCAGCGCCGACACCAGCGCCTCACCGACGCCGAGCTCGGTTACCGCCCGGGCCACATCGATGGTACCGTCGCTGCGGAAGCCCTGCGCGATGGCGCGGATGTCTTTCTGGTCCTTCGGAGTGAATGAGCGCAGGGCGTGCAGAATTTTCAGACCCAGCTGGCCGAGCACCGACTCAGGGATGTCCATGGGATTCTGGGTGACGAAGTAGACCCCCACCGCCTTGGATCTGATCAGGCGAACGACCTGCTCGATCTTTTCGAGCACCGCCGACGGCATGCCGTCGAACAGCAGGTGCGCCTCGTCGAAGAACAGCACCAGCTTCGGCGCCTCGATGTCGCCGGCCTCGGGCAGCTCCTCGAACAGCTCGCTCAACAGCCACAGCAGGAAGGCCGCGTAGATCCGCGGCGAGCGCTGCAGCAGCTGGTCCGCCGAGAGCAGGCTGATGACGCCGTTGCCGTTGAAGTCGCGCTGCATCAGATCGCTGATCTTGAGCGCCGGCTCGCCGAAGAACTGCTCGGCCCCCTGCTCTTCGAGCACCAGCAGGCGGCGCTGGATGGCGCCGATGGACGCCGACGAGATGTTTCCATAGGTGCTCCGCAACGCCTTGGCGTTATCGCCCATCCAGCTCAGCATGGCGCGCAGATCCTTCAGATCGAGCAGCAGCATGCCGTCGTCGTCGGCAATGGCGAAGGCCGCGTAGAGGATGCCCGTCTGGGTATCGTTGAGGTCCAGCAGGCTGGAGAGGATCAGCGGACCCATCTCGGAAATCGTGCTGCGCACCGGGTGACCCTCGGCCCCGAACACGTCCCAGCACAGGGTAGGGTAGCCGCGCTGCTGATAGCCGCCGAGCGGCATGGCGGCGAGGCGCCGATCGATCTCCTTGTGCGGCTTGCCCGGCTGCGAGATGCCACTCAGGTCGCCCTTCACGTCGGCTGCAAACACCGGCGTGCCGAGGCGGGCAAAGCCTTCCGCCAGCACCTGCAGCGTAACCGTCTTGCCGGTGCCGGTCGCACCGGCGATGAGCCCATGACGGTTCGCCATGTTGCCGAGCTGGACAACGAGCTCGCCGTCACAACCCCCGATCACTACCTGCTCGCCCATGGAAACCCCTGTCCTCTGAACCGGTGGTCTAAGTACCGCGCCCGCCGCACAAAAGCAAACCCGCACGGTCGCTGCGGTCGGCGGCCGGGCCGCAGGCGTTTCCTCGCCGCCGCACTCTCCATCGCCCTGTCCTGGGTCGTTTGCGACCAACCTCGGGCGGACAACGCGATCGAGGCCGAGCTGGTCTACAGCGCCGACGCCTGGCGCAACCTCGACGGCGGGCTGCGACGCGGCTCCGCCTACCTGGACAACCTGGATGCCACCCTCACCCTGGACGCCGACGCGCTGTGGGGCTGGCGCGACACCACGGTGTTCCTCTACGCGCTGTACAACAACGGCCACACGTTGTCGGCCGATCGGGTCGGCGACCTGCAGGTGGTCAGCAACGTGGAGACCGGCGTGAGCGCGGTGCGCCTGTACGAAGCCTGGGTCGATACCCCCATCGGCGCGAACGGTTCTCTGCGGGCGGGCCTGTACGATCTGAACAGCGAGTTCGACGTGCTGGAGTCCGCAAACCTGTTCCTGCACAGCGCCCACGGCATCGGCACGGACGTTGGCCAGAGCGGGCGCAACGGGCCATCGATCTTTCCCTCGACCAGCCTCGCCGTGCGCCTGGACTGGGATTGGGCCGGACCCTGGCGGGGGAGGATCGCCCTGCTGGACGGTGTCCCGGGCGACCCCGAGCAGCCCGACCGCACCCGCATCGACCTGTCGTCGGAGGACGGCGCGCTGCTGATCGCCGAGGCGGAGCGCGCCCACGCGGGCTCGACCCTGCTGCTCGGTGCCTGGGGCTACAGCGCCCGGTTCGCGGAATGGTCGGACGACGGCGCCGCGGTGCGACGCTCACGGGGCAATGCCGGCGTGTACCTGCGTGGAGAGGCCGCGCTCGGCGAATCCGCGCTGACGGCCTTCGCCAGGGTCGGCGCCGCCCGCGCCCGCTACAACCCGTTCGACCTGTTCCTCGGTGCCGGCCTCACCTGGAACGGTCCGATCGCGCGGCGCCCAGGCGACAGTCTGGGACTGGCCCTGGCCTGGGGCGAAGCCTCCCGCGCCTACCGGAACGTGGTCCCCGGCCGCGATGCCCGGGAGGTGGCCATCGAGCTGACTTACCGGCTCACGCTGGGCACGCGCGTGGTGCTGCAGCCGGATCTGCAGTACGTGCTCAACCCGGGGCTCGACCCGGCCTCGGAGGCCGCCTGGGTCGTGGGGCTGCGTCTCGTGGCTACGGCGGCTCCCTGAGCGCGGGAGCAGCCGCAGCGGGCGCCGAATCAGCGGCCGCGGCAAGCTCCGCTCGAACCCTGGCCGCAGTGTGCCGCGCCGCTTCGCCAAGCAGGGCATCGAACTGCTCCCGGGAAAGCGCCAGCCACTCATCCAGGGTCTTCTCCACCACCAGCGTCTCGATGAAGTAGGCACCGTCCTTCGGCGGGTTAAGATCGTAGTAGTCGACGAAGCTGCGGAAGGTCGCGGCAACGCTCATGCGGTAGTCGGCCGATATCCGTTCCCGCAGCTCGATGGCGGTAAGATCGCTGACCAGCAGTCGGCGCACCGAGCCGTCCGCCGCCCGCAGCGCGGTGATCAGCGCGCCGGTGTCGAGCTCGGTGCGACGATTGACCGTCACGCCGTCGAGCTGACGGAACCGGTAGCCGCCCAGGCTCTCGTCTGCGAGCGCGTCCCGAAGCGCCGAACCGAACACCGCCGCCGAGCGGCCGCCGCCGCGGCAATCGGTATGCTCGCAGAAGCGCTGCTCCAGGGCCTGCTTGCGTTCCGGGGCGGTCCGGATGAGGAACGCCGGCTGCTCCTGCCACCACGCACGGGCGTTGCGCATGCCGCTCGAGAGCCAGACGCGGCGATCCTGGTCGCTGCGCCCGAACGGATCGACCCGTGCCCGCGCGGCACCAATGATCTCCACGGCTCGCTTCGCACCCGGGCCCTCCAGCAGCCGCATCACACAGCCCGAATCACACAGCGGCCGCTGTGTCTCCACGACCAGCAGGCCCTCGATGGGTTCCGGCTCGCCGAAAAAACCGAGCGGCCGCAGGGCGCGGACGGAGACGTCGGTCATCATGGCGTAGGAGACGGCATCGCTGCCGCTGCCGTAAGTGAAGTAGAGGGTCGTCGGCGTGAGCTGCAGGGTTCCGCTGTTCGACCAGATCACCGTGGTGCCGTCGCGCTGCACCCGTCCCCAGACTGCCGGCGCCTGCAGCAGCACCGGCTCCCGCCCCGCGACGCTGGCCGGAGTCTCGGGGGGTATGGATGCGCAGCCGGCGGACCACGCTCCGGCCAGTCCCACCAGCAACGATCCGAGCGGCTTCCACGAATCAGCCATCGGCCGGCTCAGCCGCCGCGGGGAACAGAAACCACGCGTCGACATCGCGCGATCGGAACGGAAAGAACAGAAACAGGGTTCCCGCCGTGCGCGCCTCGAAGCGAACCGCCAGACCGCCCTCGGCGGTGCGGCTGAGGGTAAATATCTGCTTGCTGCCCGCCGGCACGACGATACCGCCGGTGTAGAGCAGACCACCCACCGCCATGAAGCCGTCCCAGCCCCAGCCCTCGGTGACCTGCCAGCGGTCGGGCCTGCAGGGTTTCCGTGCCGGCTCGAGGAGGCGCTCTTCGTTCAGCGCCACCGTGCCGACCCAAGGCCGGATCCGCATCACGCCCTCGGCAGGGCTGTCGACGACCAGGTGGGTCACGTCGAACCCGTTGAGCAGGTTGCCGAAGAACAGCTCCGTGAGCCGGGGCGCCGACTCGTCTTCCAGGGTGCTGGTGACGGCCGTCACCGCAAATCGTCCCTGGGGCGCCCGGCACCAGGCGTCGCCGGCGTCCCGGGCAGACCAGCCGGCGGGGTACGGGGCGACCGCCACGCAGCCGCCGAGGACGACCAGCGCCAGCAGCGGGAACCAGGTCGGCTCAGGTCGGATCATCGCGGGAACCTGCCTCGATGGCCCGCAGCAGCCCACGGTAGATCTCGCCGGACCAATCGCCTCGGGCCGTGACGTTGGTGGCGAGGACCCTGCGGGTGAGAACCGTCACCTCGGTACCGCCATCGACGGGCAGCACGATCACCCGGACCAGCTCGCCCCAGCTCGCCAGGGAGACCGGCTTCCGGGCGACGACCGTGATCCCGCAGGGTTCCGCCGCCTCCGCCGTGTGCATGGCGAAACCGAGGTCCGCCAGGGTCGGCACGACCAGAGCCGCCAGCGTCTCGCAGGGCTCGGCGAAGCGGAACCGCCGGCCGGCATCCTGCGGATCTGACGTCACCGACGTGGTCGTCGCGCACCCGCACGACAGAACCACCGCCGCCAGCACAGGCCGAATTCGCCCCACGCCACACCTCACATCATGAACGTGACGCTCGAGAGCGCCACGGTGACCAGCACCAGCCACGCCGCCGAGATGCCGCCCACCAGCGCGCCGGTGCGCGCCGGGCTGAAGTCCCGGACCGCCAGCTCGGCGATGTCGACGACGGCCACCTCGATACCGTCTCCCCGCAGCGAGTCCGCGTCGCTGCCGGTCACCTGAAATCGGTGCTCGCTGCCATCGACCAGGGTGACCTCGACCCACTCGCCGATCCGCACCAGGTTGCCCGCGCGCAACTCCTGATGGAGCCGCACATCGGCTACGTCCACGCGCTGGTACGAGCTGCAGCCGCTGCCCGGCAGCAGCGCCAGAAGCATCAGCAGTGACATCCGCAGGCCGCCAGCGGTCCGCATCACGCCACCCCTACCCCTGTTGTCCCGCCGTTCGGCTGCAGCGCCGCCGCGCAGAAACGCGCAGACACGAATCATCAAGAGGCTCCCGCCGCGGTTGCGGCCTGCGCCGGAGGTCGGCGATGGGTCAACACTACCGACGCCACGGCGAATTACCTTTCCGCAACCTCCTTTTTCCCTCCTTTCTCGCGACGTCAGTCCAGCGACGCCGAGAGCATGGGAACCGGACCGAGATAGCGGTCGAGCCATGCGTGGCTGACCGCCACCATCTGGCTGCGCGGCAGCGGCCAGTGGGCCCCATCGAGCAGAACCGCGCGTTTGTCCTCCGCCGGTGTCGCCAGCAGCGCGAGCAGGGGCTCGATGATGTGCTGATGGGGCCGGATGGGGTCGAAGCGACCGTTGACGATGAGCGTCGGCTGGGCCACCCGGGCCCAGTAGAGGTTCGGGTCGTTCTGGGGATTGGCGAAGATCGGATTGGGCGGCGCGATGCCGACGGAGAAGAGCAAGGCCGCCCTGAAGCGGCGTTCCAGCGCCAGGGCCTGAGCGGCCACCAGAGCGCCGTGGGACAACCCCGCCAGGGCCACCCGGTCGCCGTCGAAATCGGGATCCTGCGCGAGGTGGTCGAGCAGCCGCCCGAGCTCGTTGCGAATCCGCCGACCGCGCTCGATGGCCAGTGCCGCCCGTGCCTTCCCGCTGAGTCCGTGAATGCCGTCGTAGCGCTCGTGGCTGCCGGTGAGCACCGGCCAGATCAGCGCCCGGCCGGATCGGGGCAGGAAGTCGAGCTGGTAGGATTCCAGCCGGATGGAATCGGACCGGAACCCGGGCGACCAGCTGTCCGCCGGCGGCAGAAACACCACGGACTGAAGACGCCCGACCGGCCGTCGCGGCAGGAACATCAGCACGGGCATGGGATCGTCCGGCCGCTCGGTGGCGATCAGCAACTTCCGCAGCGTCCATTGTTCGAACGCCGTCTCCCCCAGCTCGGTGACGTCGACTTCGCTCAGCGTGCCGGGGTGGTAGGCGTACTGGTACGTCATGCCCTCGAACACCGCGTCGGATACCCGCCGGATCGGCGCCCGCAGGTCGTTGAACAGCTCGATCCGGGGGTCCGGATCGGCCAGCGACTGAGCCGTGCGGCGCATGCCGCGAAATCCGAGATCATCGGCTCGCTGCAACGGATCGGTGCCTGTCGGGAAGTTGTAGGACCAGGCGGGCTCGCGAAAGCTTCCGCCCATGGTCACCCGAGCGTGACCCGACACGCTCGCAGTCCACTCCCTGGCATTGCCGATGAGATCGTAGGCGCCGTGCACCTCGTTGCCGGGTCGACCGCCCACCGCCAGCAGCTCGCGCCCGCTCAGGTTACTGTGCGGCACCAGGGCGGGCGCGTAGGGGTACTTCCATTCCATCGGCCCGAGCGCCGCGCGCAGCCAGTGATGGACCGTGGGCAGGGTCTTGCCACGGGAAGCGAGAAACGCCTCAGCCTCATACCAGCTGATGCCGGTCACCGGCAGGGTGGCGGCCCCGGGCGGATAGCTGCCGTGCTCCCAGCCAGCTGGACCCGGACGGCCGGTTCGGTCGACGAAGCCGGTCTCGAGCACGTTCCACGTCAGCGCGCCCGCGGAGCGATCGATGAGGGGTTGCCAGTAGCGCGGATCCTGATACCCGCCGGCCTCGACGAAGATCTGGAACTCGGCGTTGGTGACCTCCGTGCGATCGATGAGAAAGCCGCCCAGGTCATGCGCCTCGAGGAACCCCCAGGCCCCGAACTGGTAGCGCCCGGAAGGGACGAAGGTCATGTCCGGCGGCAGCTCCCCGTCGGGCAGAGCCACGACGCGTTCGGCGACCCCGGCGCTGTTGAGGGTCACACCCGGGTGGGTGACGTTCATCAGCACCCGCTCGTCGAGCTTCAGCTTGTAGGCACCCCGGGGCAGCGTCAGGTCGACGATCGGCGAAGGGCCGAGCTCGATCCAGGTTGCGGGGTCCGCGCCATGGCGACGGTAGGCCACCGGGACCCCGGCAGGGTTGGTACGTATGCTGGCGGGCAGGGTGATCGACCGCAGCAGCGTCTGGATCCGCGGATCGGAGCGGTGGATCCACGGCTGCACCGCATCGAACGCTGCCTGGTAGCGATCCTCTCCCAGCCATCGCTCGGCCTCAGCGATCGCGGCGTTCACAGCACCCGCGTCGCGCTGGGCCAGGACGGCGACCGCAAGCGCGAGGGCCACGATCAGCGCCCCGGTCGCCCAGCCGGTAATGGCCAGCAGCCGCGCGCGGCGTGCCGGTGGCTTCCGCGTCGCCGCCGACACCTCCCCCGGGACGACGTACTCTTCCACCGGTGCTATCAGGCGATAGCCGCGTTTCGGAACCGTCTGGATGTAGCTCGGCCGTCTTGCCTCGTCCTCCAGCTGGCGACGCAGGTCGGCGATCCGCCGGTGCACCGTGTCATCGCCGAAGAGGCGGCCATGCCAGACGTCGGCGAGCAGCTCATCGTTGCTCACCACCGTCGCGGCGCGATCCGCCAGATACACCAGCACATCCATGGAACGTGGCTGCAGCTGCTTGGACCCGCCATCGCCCTGAATGGTGTTGAGGTCGGGATAGACAATCCAGGCGCCAATGCGGAGCGGAAGGCGAGCCACTTTAGCCATAGATCCTCGGATGAGCTGGCTGTGCGACCTCAGGCACCTCGAGGGCGGTGCGCCCGGCCAGTTAGCGCCAGGGCCCGGGAAATTGCAATTTCGCTCTTTGTGTGCGCCGCCGCACAGTTTGTTTACATCATCTCGGGCATAGATCGCGAAAACCCGCCTGCTGCGCCCCCATCGGCCGGATGCTGGGCTACATTAACTTCTGGACCATCAGGCTGGACAGAAACGGCAAGCGCAATGGTTAGTGTGTCCACGGAAGAATCTCACGCCATCCTGAAGCAGGTGCTGCCGCTGATGAGTCAGCACGGCGTACCCACCACCCCGCCCAACTACCGGGTCTGGTACGACTATGTCTGCGAAGCCCACCCGGACCTGGTCGAGGAGCTGAAGGCGGGCATCGCCCGCGGGATGAAGTTCTCCCCGGAGTACTGCCAGACGCTCTATCAGAAGTTCTTCGTCGACCCGGTCCAGTCCCAGGTCGAAGACATCGAGCTCGCCATGCGCCGGGCGGTGGATGCGGTGCTGGGCGAACTGGGTGAGTTCCACGAAGACCTGGGGGAATTCGCCGAGGTCCTCGACAGCACCGGCGAAGCTCTGGCAACGCGAGCGCCCACCCAGGAGGACCTGACCCGGCTGGTCAGCGTTCTCGTCCACGAAACCCGGAACACGCGCGAGCGCAGCACCCGCACGGAAGCTTCGCTGCAGAGCATGGCCGAGGAGCTGACCGAGCTGCGTGCCCAGGTTGATCACCTGTCCCGCGATTCGCTGCTCGACGCCCTGACCGAGGTGCCGAACCGGCGGGCTTTCGAGGATGGCCTGAAGCGTCTCACCCGGGAATCCGACGAGAACAGCACGCCGCTGTGTCTGCTGCTCGCTGACGTGGATCACTTCAAGCGTCTCAACGACAGCTACGGCCACGTGGTCGGCGATCAGGTGCTGCGGTTCGTCGCCCAGGAGATCAAGCAGTGCGTGAAGGGCCGCGACCTGCTCACCCGCTACGGGGGCGAGGAGTTCGCCATCCTGCTGCCGTCGACTTCCTACGACGGCGCCATGATCCTGGCCGAGAGCATCCGTGCCATCATAGAAGCCCAGGTGGTGGCCCTGGACGACGGCCGCAGCATCGAGGACGTCACCATTTCCATCGGCGTGGCTCAGTACCTGCCTGCGGAAGACCAATCCGCCCTGGTCGAGCGCGCCGACAAGTGCATGTACCAATGCAAGGCCGCGGGGCGAAACCAGGTGGTCGGGGAGAACGATCTGAGCGATGCTTGAGCGCCCGACACCTTCGGAAACGGGCTGAGGCCCCGGCCGGCGCGGCCAGGGCTCAAGCGTCGACAGCGCTACGGCTGCTTCGCGAGCACCGCGCAGTAGGCGCTCATCTGCTCCTGGGTGAGGTTGGCATAGCAGTACTCGAACTCCGTCGGCGACGAGAACCACAGCTGGCCGCGGCCGCCGTTGCTGGTGACGAAGACGGCCTCCCGGCCGGTGGAGCGGATCGCGCCCCAGACGGACAGCGGCACGGAGTTGGCCGCGGTGGAGCGGGTCTCGCCGGTGAATACCTCACCATCCTGGTACGTCACGGTGAACGTCAGCTCCACTTCCTGGATCACGGCCCCACCGCGGGCGACCTGGCTGCGGACTTCCTCGCCCGACGAGACGGTCCGCACGATGCCCATCCAGGCACCCTCCATGTTCGGATATTCGGCGGCATGAACCGACCCGGCCAGCAGAAAAAAAGTCAAAGCAATCGCTCGACTCATGGACAATCCCCCTCGGTGACTCGATGAGCTTGCCCCCATCCAGCCCTGAACCGGAGCTCAGGTCAACCGTTTTCCGGCACCGGCAGCCTCAGCTGAACCTCGCTGACACCCCGGAAGAACGACGTCGCCTGCCCGCCGGCCCGGCGCCGAACCGCGGCCCGGCTGAGGAGCGCGCCGGCCAGCCGGCGCACGGGCTCGCCCCACCAGGCCCGGCTGAGCAGCAGCCTGGGCGGCTGCGACTGAAGTTTCTGGATCTCCCGCACCTCGGGCAACCGCTCCGCTTCGACGGCCTGCGCGGCGGCGTTCAGCGCGAGCGTGTCCAGGCGCGGCGCCGAGAGCACCGGCACCAGATGATTGGCCGCCACGATGGTATCCCGCAGCGCGATGTTGACGCCCTGCCCAGCCACGGGGGACATGGTGTGCGCGGCATCTCCAATCAGCAGCGCACCGGGCACGCTCCAGCGCAGAACCCGATCCGCTACGGTGTCGAGCAGAAACGGGCGCGCAATCCCGGCCGCATGCGCACGAAGGTGGGCGCCGAATTCGGCATCCACATGGTTCGCCATCTCATCCACCCACCGCTCGATGCCGCGGCTGCGCAGCTCGCCGAAGGTGTCCTTCAGGATGACCCACCCCAGCTGCAGGCTGCCGTCCCAGGTGCGGTAGGCCACCAGCAGGTGCCCCCGGCCGGCAAAGGCGCGCACGCCGCGCCATTTCTCGGGGCACGGCACCTTGCACCACACGATGTCCATGGGCACGCCCAGGTTCCTGGCCGGGATTCCCAGCTGGCGGCGCACGGCAGAATTGCGCCCGTCGGCGCCCACCACCAGATCCGCCTCGAGCGTCAGCTCCTGACCGCCAACGCGGACACGGACCCCGCAGACGCGGCCGTGCTGCTGGACCAGCGCCTTCAGCGACGCGCCCCTGATCAGGGTGAAGCACGAGCTGGCGCCCGACTCCGCCACCAGCATCTCTAGCAGGGCCGGCTGCGACACCGCGAGCACGCCCGCGCGCCCAGACGCCTCCGGACCCAGCGTCTCGCTGAACACCGGCCGCCGGTTCAGGTACACGGCTAGCTGCTGCTGAGCGCAGCTCGGCAAGCGGGCGAGCTGCGGCCCCAACCCCATCTGTTCGAGCGCCGCGATCCCGCTCGGCATCAGGACCTCGCCCCGGAACTCGCGGGAGAAATCGCGGCGCCGTTCGAGCAGCGTCACCGGGACCCCGTGGCGGGAGAGCAGATAAGCCAGGCCTGCGCCGGCGGGACCGGCGCCCACGATGACGACCTGAGTCACACCGTTGCTCCGCCGGCGTTGGCCATGAGTTCTACGTGCAGAACCGGACCGTCCGGGTACAGCTGCACCTGGGAGGATGGGGGCAAGGCCGAGCGAGCGATGAGCGCCCCGTTCAGACGGGTGCCATTGCGGCTTCCCAGATCCTCGATCTGCCACACGCCACCGTCCACCCAGATCCGCGCGTGCCGCCGGCTCACCATCACGTTGTCCAGCCTGAGCTCGCAGCCAACGTCCCGACCGATGGTAAAGGCGTTGGCGAACGCCATCTGCTTTCTGCCATCGCCGCTCTCCCAGGTTACCCGCACGCTTGCGCCCTCAGGCGCCAGGCGGGTGGTGGCCGCCGCCGCGCCGAAGCCGCCGTCGCTGCGGTCGACCCTGATTCCCTCCGCGGAGACCTCGTAGGCCCAGGCCAGGGCCACGGCGATGGGAAAGCCCAGCAGAGCGATGGTGACGAACAGGCGAACGCCCCAGTCAGGCACGCCGAATGCCGGCAGCAGATCCGCAGCGCCGAGGGAAGCGCCCCAGGCCACCACGAGGTAGAGGCTCGCTACCTGAAATACCTTGCGCCGCCTCAGCTCACGGAAGGTCCGGGTAATGTAAGCGTGAAAACGCATCGGTTGCCGGCACGCGCTACCCGTGTCAGCGACGGCAGCCTGCTCAGGTCCGCAGGCTCGGATGCACCAGCACGAACTGGCCACACTCGTGGCCCGCGCTCTCGATGCTTCCGAACATCGGCGTCTGATTCACGGCGGTGCCGTCCGGCGTGTACTTGACCCGCTCCACCAGATGGTCGTAAAGCGCCTCCCCGTAGAGCACGCCCCGGTTTTCCCGGAGCAACCCGATGAGCTCGCGGGTGAAGAGAGAGAACTCGCCGCCGCTGCCGTCCCCGTCCAGCACCGGGGACACGGTGCCGGACGTCAGCATCGTGCGGGAACGGTTCTTCATCAGGAACGGCAGCATTTCCTCGAGGTCCTGGACGCTGTAGCGGAACCCGCCGGTCGTCTCGATCCCTGAGCCGGAGTAGCAGGAGTCGGCGATGATCATGACGTGCTTCGCCGACATGGCGCGCACCCAATCCGCCACCTTGAGCGAGGAAATTCCCGACACCTCGGCCTCCTGTCGGGACTGCACTTCGACCGGCAGCCAGTAGCTCTCATTCTTGATCTCGTAGCCGTGGCCGGCGTAGTAGATCATCACCAGGTCGTTCTCCGAGGTCTTCTTCTGCAGCTCGACAAAAGCCTGATAGATCTGCTTCTCTGTGGCGTTGATCAGCAGCTTCGACTCGAACCCGTACTCCTCCCGCAGCACCCGGTCCACGGCGCTGGCATCGTTGGCCGCGTTTTCCAGATCGTTGAGGTGCTCGTAGTCGTTGTTGCCGATGACCAGCGAGAAGTACCTGCCGAGCTTCACGTCGGAAGGCAGGCGGATATTCGAGGTGTCCTCGATCGGGGTGCGCATGGCGTAGTAGGAGGTGCGACGCAGGTTGATCTCCTCGAGCTGGTCGCGAAAGCGCGCCACGGTGCCTTCGAGGTTGTCGATCAGAGCCTGCTGCTGGGCCGCCCGCTGCTCCTGGGCAGCCAGTAACGTCCGCATCTCGGCCGAATCCGGCGAGCTCTGCTCGCCGGCGCGTCGCGCCAGCCGATCCCGATCCTGCTCGAGCCGCGACAGCTCGGCCTGCGCGTTCGCGAGCTCGCTCTGGGCGCCGGCCATCTCCAGCCGCGTGCGTTGAAGCTCGGCTTCGGCCCGCGCGAACTGAGCTCGCGCCGCCTCGGTTTCGTGGATCTGGCTGTCGAGCTGAGCCTGCAGCGCTCGTGACTCCTCCGTGGCCGAGGCGAGCTCGGCTCTCAGGGTGTCAACGGAAGAACGCTGCGCCGCCAGCTCGGCCTGCCGCTCTGCCCGCGCCGCCTCCAGCTCCGCGATCCGTCCCGCCCTGTCGGACTGACTGTCGGCGGCCGTCCGCTTCTCCTCTTCCAGCGCCGCGATCAGCGCCGCGTGGCCCGCGCTGGCTCGCTCCAGATCCGCCTGAGCGGAGGCCAGGCGGCTGTCCAGCTCGGCGATCTGTCGATCCTTTTCTTCCGATCGGGCCAGAATTGCCTGCAGCTCCGCATCCGAACGCGCCGTGACCCGTTCGAGCTCCTGGGTGAGACGGTCGTTCTCCAGCTCGGCCTGCCGCAGGCTCGCGGTGAGCTGAGCCTGCTGCACACCGACGTTTGCCTCCAGGCTGTCGATCTCGTAGCGCTGCTGCTTGAGCTGCCGCTGCTGCTCGGCGACCTGATCGCGCAGGGCCGTCACCTCGGCATCGTCAGGCGCCGCCTGAAGCCGCTCCTCCAGGTTCTCCCGGGCCCGGGCCAGCTCTGCTTCGGCGGCCGCCAGCGCCTGCCGGCGCCCGTCGATCTCGCGGCGCGCCCGGGTCAGCTCGCTGCGGATCTGTTCCGCTTCCTCGCTGCGCTCCTGAAGCGCCTGGGTCAGCTCCGCGATGCGCGCATCCGCCCGGGTCTGTGCGGCCGCAAGCTCCGAGGCCCGCACCAGCTCCTCACCGGCACCGGTCGCCTCGCGCCAGAGATTCGTTGCCAGGAGACCGTCCCGGGGAACCCCCTGCCCGCGCTCGTAGAGCAGGGCGAGGCGCATCTGACCAGCCGCGCTGCCGTTGTCGGCGGCCGTCTGATACCAGCTGCGGGCCTGCTCGTAGTCCGGCTCGGAATAGAGGTACTGATACACGTCCCCCAGCTTGACCTGAGCGTCGACGTTGCCTTCGTCCGCGAGCTTCCTGAAGAACGCGGCAGCGCTGTCGGGGGCCGCGCGGTCGTAATAGGTGTACTCGCCGCCTTTCAGCTCGCACTCCATGGCGCTGGTTTCCACCAGCCGCCGACGCTCCGGGTAGGTCATGTTCCCCAGCTTGCGGACGCGGGCCGGCAACAGACACGGAACCACCTGGTACTGCCTGACGGCCGTGCCGAGATCCACCTGCTGGCCGATCGATTGCGGCCCTGGCAGCACGACGGTCAGGATCAGGATGGCGTGAAGGCCTCTGACATGCTTGGTCAAGTTCATGGGATCCTCCCTGCTCGAGGCGCGGGAGCGGAGGCTGCGTCTCGAGCGGCCCCACAGGCGCAGGGGGCAGTCAGTCAATTTTAAACCGCGCCAGGCTGGTCGCGTTTGCCTGAAAGCCAGACGCATGTCGGCAGCATAGACAGCCTGATTATGTGCTGCTGCAGCGCCGGGTGGCAACGCGCTTCACAGCATTACCTTGCCGCTGTTGACGAGCTCACGGCACTCCGTGACGCTCCCGACACCTCTGGCGATGGTGCCATTGAGGGTCCGCAGCTGCTGCTCCAGGGTCGGCTCGAAGCGGTTCACGGTGAGCCCGAGGCAGACCAGGCGAGCTGCCGCCTGGGGTTGCTCGTTGCGTTGCACCATTTCCCCGGCAATGTCGCGGAAGACCTGGGAGATCCGCAGCATCCCCTGCGCCGCGTCAGCCTTGGCCTCCGTGGAGTCGCTGCGGGTCAGCACCAGGCGGTAGGACTGGAAAGCCGAGCTCGGTCCGGTCAGCAGTTGCGATGCGCCACGGTCGTACTCTCCGGCGCGCATCGAACGCATGCCCAGGTTGAGGAAGAACTCGCCCTGGCGCACCCAGTCCATGGCCCTTGCGGCGTCCACCGGGCGCGCCGGGTTCTCGGCATACTGGTTCAGCAGGGCTTCGACGAACCGATCCTCGGGAGAGCGCATCTGCAGGTAGACCACGCCGGCAGCGATGATCAGCACCCCGATCGTCGCGGCGATCCAGGGCAGCGGCGACCCCTGCCGACGAACCGGCGTCATCGCCTCGAGGAACGCCTCTACGCTCGGCGGCCGCTCGTCGCGGGAGAACCCGAGGGCCGAGCGCAGCGCTTTCCACTGCCGGGAACGCAGGCCTCGGGGTTTTTTAGGAACGAGCTTCTGTGCCCGTGCCTCGATGGCGATGCGCCCCTCATAGGGGTGCGAGCCGGTCAGCAGCTGATAGGTCACGCAGGCGAAGGCAAAAAGATCGTCGCGTGCCGTCGGGCTGAGCCCTTCGAACATCTCGCAGCTGGCGTACTGGGGCGTCATGGCGCCGAACTTGTCCGGGTCGAAACGGGTGGTTCCCCCGGCAACTTCGGTTTCGTCAAGGGTGCGGGCGATACCCAGGTCGAGAACTTTGATCTCGCCCTCTTCGGTGAGGAAGACGTTGCCGGGTTTGAAGTCCGAGTGAATGATCTGCTGCTCGTGGAGGTAGTGCAGACCGCGGCCGCAGGCTTCGACGATGTGCCACACCTCCGTGATTCGTTTGAGACCCGGATGCCGATCGAGATACTCGTCCAGCGACGTCCCGCGCATGTACTCCATCACCATGAAGACATGGCCTTCGGTACGGTCGAAATCGTAGACGTTGACGATGTTCGGATGGTTCAGCCGCCGCGACTGCGTGGCTTCGCGCCGCAGGGCCTTCAGCGACTGAGGGTGCTCCTTGAAGCGGTCGCCGAGCATCTTGAGGGCGACGAAGGGATTCGATTGCTCCGCCTCGCGGTCGACGGCGAGGAATACCTTCCCCATGCCGCCCTCGCCGATGAGCCGTTCGATCACAAACCGGCCGCGAAGTACGTCTCCGGGACGCAGCTCCTGGCCGAAAGAACTCAACTGGGTGGCGTCGTCGGTCAACGGTTCCCCACATCCGCCGGCGCACGGCAGTATCCGGATTGTGGAAAAACCCCCAATCGTTGGCAAACGCGCGATTGTAAGGCGCCCAGGCTCCGTTATTGCCCGGCGGTCACCTGGACCCCCGGGGTCGTCGCCCCGATCACGTGCTCCGCGAACCGACGATTGAGCCTAGAAAGTGCCGCGGAGCCCGATCGTCACCTGGCTGGCGGTGGTGTCTTTGAGCCCCACCAGCGAGCTGAACTGGCCGTAAAGCGCCACGTTGTTGCCGAGCTGCATCACCAGACCCACGGTGGCTTCGAAGTAATCCTCGTCAGCGTCGTCGGTCAGGATCTCGAAGTTGTCGGTCTCGCCCTGGAAAAACTCATCCGGCGCCCTCGAGGTTCCGACATAGCGGGCATCCAGAACGCGGCCTTCGTTATCGAACTCATGCCGGTACTCGAGCGTGGCGAAGGGCACGACCACGCCGACCCCGGTGTTGATCGCATGGCGCACCGATGCGCCCAGCAGGCCCTGGAACGACTCGATCTCCTGAGAACCGAACTGCAGGCCGAGCGGCGACCCCGTCTCCGCAAAGGCGTCCACGTCCACCTCGAGGAAGTCGAGACCGGCGTAGAGGTCGTAGGTGGTCGCCGTTTGCCCGAAGGTTCGGCCGACCTGCACCTGGCCACCGTACTGATCGCTCTCGGTATCGGATACCAGCACGCCAACCTCGGCGGGGAGCCCGCCCGAGATGCCCCCCGGGCTGGTAGCCAGGGGAATCACCGCGTTGCGCGTCATGTCGAAATCAGACTGCCCGTAACTCACGATGACGCTCGCGTAGCTGCGCTCGGTCAGGTAGTTCATGTACAGGGAAAGGGTCTGGGAATCGGATTCCAGATCACCTCCCGAGACAGCTTCCACTGCGCCCTGCCGGCTCTTGTCGAAATCGACCTCGCTGGAATCGATCGCCAGCGCGATGCCCGCCACCAGTGCATCGTTGAATCCGTAGTCCAGGCCGATGACCCCGCCGAACGAATCGGCGTCGTAGCCGTTCTCGAACTCGGTCGCGTCGCGATCACCAAAGCCATAGGAAAGGTTGACGAACCACGCGAAACCCAGATCGCCCGCCGCCTCGCCGGCAGAGCCGCCGGTGAGACGGGCGGGGGCTGAGACCCCGAGCTCGGAGTTCGCCATGAGATCCAGACCCTGCAGGTTCAGGGCCAGGCCGCTGCCGCGAACTCCGCGGCGGATGGCGCCGAGCCGGGCGGCGAGACCTTTGAACTGACTGAGCGCCCCCTCCGTGGCATAGCGGCCCTGAGTCGAGAGCTCCTCGCCGGTGAATTGTCGCAGCAGCCCGAGATACGAGTCCGTGCCGTTAGGGCCGGAGGCCAGGCCGAAGGTGTCGAACGCCGGAACCACCGCTGCGGTGAAGCCGGCGAGCGCGAATCCCTGCTGCGTCATGTCCGCACAGCGGCCCCCGAGGATCTGCTGATCCGGGGTCAGCGGATCCGTTTCCGTGGCCAGACCCACGCAGGTGGTGTAGATGGCGTCTGCCGCGTTGACCAGCAGCTGACTCCCCCCGAGTGCCTGCACTGCCTGACCCAGCTCGTTGACGGCATAGGCGCCAGGCGCTCCCAGCGCCATCAGCACCAGAGCCAGCTTCGCAAGACGGTTTTCCGCGCCGCGGCGCAGCCCTTTCTCCTTCATGACGCCCCTCCGAACTCGTTTTTTTATTTGACCCCCGAAGCTAACACACTTGGGTCCATGGAAATACTGCCGCTTTGTCTGCGATTCAGCCGAGCAGAAGCAGGTATCCGGCAACCGCCGCGGCCACCAGCACGGCGGCCACCACCGCCCACACCAGCATCGAACGCGAGCCCGATCGCCCGCCGCCCGCCCGCGTCGACGTTGCGCCGCTGGGCAGCTGAAACACGCACTCGACCGGCCCGAAGCGGATGCGGTCACCGGGCGAGAGGAAGCTGATGGTGCCCTTCTTCTCGTTGACCAGGGTGCCGTTCGCCGACATCTGATCGATGACTTTCCAGCGGCTTCCCTCGTTGACGATCTTGGCGTGGAAACCGGAGACACCGTTCTCGTCGAACACGATGTCACGACCGGTATCCCGGCCGATGTCCCAGACGTTGGTCTGCTGGCCGGCCTTCAGCTTGACCGTCGTTCCCGCCTGGGCGCCCGCGGTCACCACGAGGTACGGCGCGTCCGCGTCCGCCAGAGGCAATGGCGACGGCTGAGGCTCGGCGAGCAGCGCCTGCAGCTGGTCGTCGTCGAACAGCACGGTCCCGCCTTCCTTGACCTGGTTCGGATCCGCCCACGCGCCCGGTCGCCTGCCACCGCCGGCGGCTGCAGCCTCCACGGTTTCCTTCTTCTTACCCGTAGCCGCGGGCGCTTTCTCCGCAGCCGCGGGCGCTTTCTCCGCAGCCGCGGGCGCTTTCTCCGCA
>JBFISC010000013.1:0-28101 GCA_041608775.1 Pseudomonadales bacterium
GGACTGGCTTCAGCAGGTGTCGCTGGTGCTGTCACCGGGTCAGCCGCTTTACATTCTGATGTTCGCGGCGGGCATCGTGTTCTTCTGCTTCTTCTACACCGCGATCATGTTCGATCCGAAGGACGTGGCGGACAACCTGAAGCGGCAGGGGGCCTACGTGCCGGGAATCCGGCCCGGCCAGCAGACGGCACACTACATCGACGACGTGATCACGAGGCTGACGGTGTTCGGTGCGCTCTACATCACGCTGGTGTGCCTGCTGCCGGAGTTCATGATCGTGGCGTTCAACATCACCTTCCAGCTGGGCGGCACCGCCCTGCTGATCGTCGTGGTGGTAGCCATGGACTTCATGTCCCAGGTGCAGGCGCACCTGATGTCCAGTCAGTACGCCAAGCTGATGGAGAAATCGAACCTGAAGAGCTACGGGCGCAGCACGGTTCGTCGGTAGGTGCCCCTCGAGAGGATGAGTCAGTGAAAGTACGAGCATCGGTCAAGAAAATCTGCCGTCGCTGCAAGGTGATCAAACGCCGTGGTGTGGTGCGCGTGATCTGCAGCGCCGAGCCGCGCCACAAGCAGCGCCAGGGTTAATCGGAGTAAAGCATGGCACGTATCGCCGGTATAAACGTTCCCGACAACAAGCACGCAGGGGTCGCTCTGACGTACATTTTCGGCGTTGGCCGCTCGACCGCCCTGAAGCTATGCGAGGCAGCGGGCGTGGATCCGTCGATGAAAGTACAGGATCTGAGCGACGAGCGGCTCGACGCGTTACGCAACGAGGTCGGCAGGCTGGTGGTCGAGGGTGACCTGCGGCGGTAGCATTCCATGAACATCAAGCGGCTCATGGATCTGGGCTGCTATCGCGGCATGCGGCACCGGCGCGGTCTGCCGGTGCGGGGCCAGCGGACCCGAACCAACGCGCGCACCCGCAAGGGCCCGCGCCGCCCCATCCGGAAATAGCCGGGTGCTGGGTCAGAGAAACACGGTTAACAGGTAACACAGGTAAATGGCAGAGCGTAAGAAGACGAAGCGCGTGGTGACTGAAGGCATCGCCCACATCCATGCCTCATTCAACAACACGATCATCACCATCACTGACCGGCAGGGCAACGCCCTGTGCTGGGCCACTTCCGGCGGCTCAGGATTCCGCGGATCGCGCAAGAGCACGCCGTTTGCCGCCCAGGTGGCTGCCGAAAAGGCGTCGAATGCCGCAATCGAGTACGGCATGAAGAACGTCGACGTGTTCGTGAAAGGCCCGGGACCCGGCCGGGAGTCCGCGGTTCGAGCGCTCAACAACGCCGGCCTGCGAATCAACAGCATCGCTGACGCGACCCCAATTCCCCATAACGGCTGCCGCCCGCCGAAGCGGCGCCGGGTATAACGAGGCGGAGAAGGATATGGCACGTTACATCGGCCCCAAGCTGAAGCTCGCGCGTCGGGAAGGCACGGATCTGTTCCTGAAGAGCGGGGTCCGGCCCATAGACTCGAAATGCCGCATCGACTCGCCGCCCGGTCAGCACGGCGCGCGTCGCGGCCGCATGTCGGACTATGCGGTCCAGCTGAGAGAAAAACAGAAGGTGCGTCGCTTCTACGGCGTGCTGGAAAGGCAGTTCCGCAACTACTACAAGAAGGCGGAACGTCAGAAAGGCGCCACCGGCGAGAATCTTCTCCGGCTGCTGGAGTCGCGTCTGGACAACGTGGTGTACCGGATGGGTTTCGGCTCCACCCGCGCCGAAGCGCGACAGCTGGTGTCGCACAAGAGCATCCTGGTCAACGGCAGGAAGGTGAACATTCCTTCGTTTCAGGTCGGCCCGGATGACGTGGTTTCGGTGAACGAAAAGGCCCGCGCGCAGCTGCGCATCCAGTCGGCGCTGCAGCTCGCCAGCCAGCGCGCGCCTGTGGACTGGGTGGATGTGGACGCGACCAAGATGGAAGGCGTCTTCAAGCGGGCCCCGGATCGCAGCGAGCTGCCGCCGGAAATTAACGAAAACCTCATCGTAGAGCTGTACTCCAAGTAATCGAGAGCTCAAGGAGACTGACTTAATGGCACAATCGGCAACCGATTTCCTGACCCCGCGGCACATCGACGTCCAGGAAGTGAACGCCACCCGGGCGCGGGTGACCCTGGAGCCGCTCGAGCGCGGGTTCGGCCATACCCTGGGCAACACGCTACGGCGCATTCTGCTGTCGTCCATGCCGGGCTGCGCCATCACGGAAGTGCAGATCGACGGTGTCCTGCACGAATACGGCACGATCGAAGGGGTCCAGGAGGACGTCATCGACATCCTGCTGAATCTCAAAGGGGTTGCCGTGAATCTGCACAATCAGGACGAGGTGGTGATCACCCTCGCGAAGGAGGGCACGGGCCCGGTGACGGCCAGCGACTTTCAGTTGAGCCAGGACGTCGAGATCGCCAACCCCGATCACCTGATCTGCACCCTGAACGAGAAAGGTTCGATCCGCCTCGAGGCGAAGGTCAGCCGGGGCCGTGGCTACGTGCCCGTGGACAGCCTGGACGATGACGAAGACAGCCGGCCCATCGGCGTGCTGCGGCTCGATGCCACCTACAGCCCGATGCGCCGGGTGGCCTACAGCGTCGAGAACGCCCGGGTCGAGCAGCGCACCGACCTGGACAAGCTCGTGCTCGACATCGAGACCAACGGGACCATCGACCCGGAAGAGGCGATCCGTCGCGCGGCCACCATCCTGCAGCAGCAGCTCGCCGTGTTCGTGGATCTGGAAAGCGAGGGTGAGCCTGCCGCCGAAGAGCAGGAAGACGAGATCGATCCGATCCTGATTCGGCCGGTGGACGATCTGGAGCTGACCGTACGTTCGGCCAACTGCCTGAAGGCGGAGAATATCTACTACATCGGGGACCTCATTCAGCGCACCGAGGTGGAGTTGTTGAAGACGCCGAACCTCGGCAAGAAGTCGCTCACTGAGATCAAGGATGTTCTGGCTTCGCGGGGCCTGTCCCTTGGCATGCGACTGGAGAACTGGCCGCCGCCGAGTCTGCGGGGCGACGACAAGGTCGCGTGAGGATTGAGCTGGCCGGTTCGCGGGCAGCCCTAACTGAACCACGATCGAAAAAGACGAGCACGGCAAAGTAGGAAATAGTCATGCGCCATCGCAAGAGTGGTCGACAACTGAATCGAAACAGCAGCCACCGCCAGGCCATGTATCGCAACATGGCGGTATCGCTGTTCGAGCACGAGGTGATCAAAACCACCCTGCCGAAGGCAAAGGAACTGCGCCGTTTTGCCGAGCCGCTGATCACCCTGGCGAAGCAGGATTCGGTGGCGAACCGGCGCCTGGCGTTTACCCGCACCCGCAGCAGGGACGCCGTGGGCAAGCTGTTTGGCGAGCTGGGCCCGCGATATCAGGATCGCCCCGGTGGCTACACCCGTATTCTGAAGTGCGGCTACCGGCCCGGCGACGCGGCGCCGATGGCCTACATCGAACTGGTAGGCCGGGAGCTCGCCGAACCGGAAGAGGATCTCGACGACGAGACCGTCGAGGCGGAGCAGTAGTGCCGCTGCTCGAAACCGCCTGACCGGCTGCGCTGCCTACCAGGCGCCGAGGATGGCGCCGTACATGGTGTACTGAACAGTGTGATAGCCGCCGTTGATGAGCAGCAGCCGGGTGGGCCGCTGCTCGAACTGGTAGCTCACGGCCATGGCGCCGGTGATCCAGAAGAACCCGGCAGCGAAACCGGCGCCCGCCCCGAACAGTAATCCCGCTGACGGTCCGAGAAAGACGGCGAACACGGTAGCGCCGAGCAGCGCCCAGACGAACGAGATGCCGTATATCTTGGCCGGGTTTCCCTGACCCGCCTGCTCTTCGGTGATGCCGGTGGCGGCCATCCAGGCGTTGCCGAACAGCACCGGCGAGTACCACAGCCCGCCCAGGGCGAACGCCCCCAGCGTGGCCACCAGCACTGCCAGGATGTTGATCTCGGGCATGTCCTGCTCCCCTCTGTGAACCCCGGCCCCAATGTAGAGGTAGCGGAGCAGGGGCTCAACCTGGGGCGGGGTCAGCGGTAGGCTTTCGGCAGCTTCAGGTCGGACACGAGTCGGAGCTTTTCCAACGCCCTGAGCACCCACCAGGTAATGTCCAGCTGCCACCATTCCAGCCCGTGACGGGCGGAGAACGGATACATGTGGTGGTTGTTGTGCCAGCCCTCACCATAGGCGAGCACGCCGATCAGCGCGTTGTTGGTGCTGGCGTCGCCGGTATCGTGGGGTCGTCGCCCCCAGGTGTGACAGACGGAATTCACCGCGAAGGTGATGTGCCAGGTCAGCACCGTGCTCAGAAACAGCCCCCAGACGAGCATCTGCGCGCCGGAAGTGCCCCAGTGCGGGAACCAGGCATCGAGTGCGGCCCCTAGGGCATACAGCGCGACGGCCTGGCCGATGAGCAGCGGCACGTAGTAGCGCTGCAGCCATTTCAGCTCAGGGTACTTGTGCAGGTCTCTCGAGTTGGCGCCCTTCTCCTGGAAGGCCGCCTGACTCATCATCCAGCCCATGTGCGACTGCCAGAACCCCTTGGTCACCGGCGAGTGGACATCGTCCTCGTCGTCGGTATGGCGGTGGTGGGAACGGTGATGGGCCACCCACCACAGCGGTCCGCCCTGAATCGCCAGACACCCGGCCAGAGCCATCATGAACTGCATGAAGCGGCTGGTCTGGAACGATCGATGCGCGAGCAGGCGATGATAGCCCGCGGTGATGCCGAGGCCCCGGAACAGGTAAAGGAAGCCGGCCACGATCAGGGTCGGGACGCTGACGCCGGTAAAGAGCACGCCGAGGCTGCCGATGTGGAAACCCACCATCACTACGGCGACGGCGATGACGCCGGCGTGACTGCCGGCAGGCTTCTGCAGGGTCGTTTCCGACAACCTCCCACCCTCAATGCTGCATCGCCACATAGTATGGAGCTTCCAGGAAACAGCGCAACCTTCCACGCCCGGCTGCGGCCCGGGCGGACGGTGCGTGGAACCCCTTAGTGTCATCGGCTGCCGGCCGTGGACATCATTGGGCTGGTTCGGGAGAGAGGGGTTGAGCATGAAGGGTGTGCGATCCGTGATCCAACTCGCCGCCGCAGCCCTGCTGGTGGCCGCTGCCTGGGGAGTCCGCGCCGAGGAGCAGGGCGAAACGCCGCAGCTGCGCCTGCCGGTGAGTCTCAACGCCGTCATGGTCGCGCTGGTCAATCACAGCGCCGATCCGATCTGGCAGGCGGCGTGGCGGAGCCCGGAAAGCGAGGGCGACTGGCGGGAACTGGAACGCATGGCCTATCAGCTGCAGATCGCGGGTGCGCTGCTGGTGGTACCCGGCACGGGTCCGCTGGACGATGCCTGGGTGGCCGATCCTGGCTGGCGGGAGTGGTCGAACAAGCTCCGTGTCGCCGGCAAGCGGGCTATGGATTCGTTGAAGACCCGGGACATCGAGCGTATTGCCATGACCGGCGACGAGATCGTCGGTATCTGTGAGGGCTGCCACGCTGCGTTCAAGCCCGACCTGCCTACGGGCGGTGAGTTCGGGGAGCTGTCGCCCACGGAAGCCGACTTCCCGCCGATCGAGGCGCCCTGAGGGCACTTCAGGCATCAGCGTCGGGCGACGGTCTGACGCTTCAACGTCTGCAGCAGCACCCGGCTGGGTGCGATGAGGGTCCTCATGAACACGCCTTCTCCGCCGAACAGGGCGGCCCCCGCCCGCCGCGCGATGGAGACGTTGATATCGACCTCCCCCCAGGCCGCGAGAAAGGCGCCGCGGGTCGTCAACACCGCACCGTCGGCCAGGTCCCAGAGGGCGATGGTGCCCTTCATGCCAATCCCGTGGCAGCGCCTCAAGAGCTGACGCCGTAGACCATGTCGTGTCGGGCGGCGTGCTGCCGTTCCGATGCCTCGAGATTCATCCAGCCTTCCGTGCTCAATTCGTGGCCTGCGTCACATCCAGTTCCGCAACAAATGTAAACACTCTGTTCCTCAGTTGTTACAGCGGTATCAAGATAGGGATCGCTTGTGTGCCTGCCGTCTTCCTGAACAGGAGCGGACATGCCGAAGATCATTCACCATTTGATGTTAGCGCTGTTGATCCTGGGCGTCGCCGGGCCGGCCCGCCCGGATGACGCGTCGGAGTTGGAGATGCGCAGCCTGGACGAGCAGGTCCAGGAGATTAAGTCCGACGTGCTCGGCATTTCTGCTGAGCTCGCCACCCTCGAAGAAAGACTACTGTTTCCGTCGAGCACCCAGACCACGGTCTTTCTCGCTTTGGATCGGGCAGAGCCTTTTCGTCTGGATGCCGTCCGGCTGGAAATCGATGGTGAGGTTGCGGCCCATCACATCTACAGCTTCAAGGAGCTGGAGGCCCTGCAGGCCGGCGGCGTCCAGCGCCTGTTCATGGGCAACCTGCCGACCGGTGCGCATCGTCTTCAGGTGTCCGTCATCGGCAAGCTGACCAGCGGGCGGGACTTCCAGAGCTCCGAAACGCTCTCCTTCGAGAAGGGGATCGAGCCCAGCCTGTTGGGGATCACGGTCTCCGCAGCTTCCGGTAACGCCTCGATCGCGCTGACGGATTGGTGATTCGGGTGTTGCTCCGGCGTTGTCGCGGGCCGGTTCTCGCGCTGTCACTGGCCTCCGGCGTGGCAGCGGCGGGCGAGCTGCACGACCTCCACTTCGGGGAAGCGCTCTTCTACGCCGAGCAGGGCTACTACTTCGACGCTTTGCAGCGTCTGGACGCCGAGCTCGGTCAGCACTACGGGCTCGACGAGCCTCGGCTCGACTCGCTCAACCATCATATCGGCGAAGCCGAGTTCTTCGTCGGCGATTTCGAGCTGAACTACCGCATGCACCACCGCGCGGGCCGCGCGATCCGCGCCGTCTTGGAAGGCGACGTGGCTCCGACGGTGCGCAATGAAGCTGCCTTCCGGCTGGCGCGGATCCATTTTCAGAAGGGGCAGATGCGCGATGCGTTGAACGCGCTGGAGCGTATCGACGCCCGTCTGCCCGAGGCGCTCGCGAGCGATGTGGCGTTTCTGCGTGCCAACGTCTACCTCGCCGTCGGCCGCCCAGCGGATGCAGCGGAAACGCTGAGAGATCTGCAGGGCGACAAGGCTCTCAGGGGTTTCAGCGCCTACAACCTGGGCGTGGCGCTGCTGCGTGACGGCCGCCAGGACGAGGCGCTGGCGCAGTTCGACCGGGCCGGCCAGCTCGATCCGAACGCCCGGCATGACCGTGCCGTTCGAGACAAGGCCAACCTGACGCTGGGCACTCTGCTGTTCGAGCAGGGTCGCTACGCCGAGGCGAAGACGCCGCTGCAGCGGGTGCGCCTCGATGGCCCGTTCTCCAACCAGGCGCTGCTGCGCGCCGGCTGGGCAGATGTGTCCTCGAGCAAAGTGGAACGGGCGCTGGTTCCCTGGAGCATGCTGGCGAAGCGGGAACCGACCGATGCGGCCGTGCAGGAAGCGCTGCTGGCGGTGCCCTATGCCTATGGCCAGCTCGGTGTGCACGGCCGGGCCGCAGTCCTTTACGGTCAGGCGCTCGACACGTTCGATCGCGAGTTGGATCGTCTGGACGCGTCGATCGACAGCATTCGCGAGGGCCATTTCCTCGAGGCGCTGGTCCGCGAGGAGATCCACCAGGACAAGAACTGGGTGGTCCGGATGCGGGCGCTGCCGCAGGCACCGGAAACCTTCTACCTGCTGGAGCTGATGGCGGCGCATGATTTCCAGACTGCGCTCGACAACTATCTGGACCTCGAGGAGCTGCGTCGCAAGCTCCTCAAGTGGCAGGAAGGCTTCACAGCCTTCGAGGACATGATCCGCTTGCGTTGTGCGTATTACGAGCCGCTGCTGCCGGAGGTCGACCACCAGTTTCGTCAGCTCGACTCCCGGATGCGGCTGCGGCTGCAGCAGTACGAGCTGCTCGCGCGTCGGCTGCAGGGGCTGCTGGTGATGCCGCGTCCCGGGTCTCTCGCCACCGCTGAGGAGCGGCAGATCGGCGTGCAGCTTCAGGGCTACGCGCAGCGCCTGGACGCCGCGGCTGTCGACGCGGCGGACCCGCTGCGTGAACGCATCTCACGACTGCAGGGCGTCATCGTGTGGATGCTGCGAACCAGCTACGACGAGCGTTTGAACCAGCTCGACCGGAACCTCCGGGGGCTCCAGGGTGCCGTAGATGCGCTTCGGGACCAGTACCAGGGCTACGTCCGGGTCCGGCAGGCCGCGGTGCACAGCTTTGCCGGCTACGATCGCGGCATCGGACGCCTGCGCACCCGGGTCGAAGAGGCCCTGGTCAGCGTGGAGCAGCTGATGAAGCGGCAGGGCCGAATGCTCGAACGGGTGGCCATCCGCGAGCTCGAGTCCCGCCGCGACCGGCTCGAGGGGTATCAGGATCGGGCCCGCTACGCGATGGCCGACAGCTACGACCGCGCAGCGCAGCTTCGCGCCGAGGTGTCGCCATGAAGCGTCTGGTCTGCTTCGCGCTTGCCTCGCTGCTGCTGCCGGGCTGTGCCTCGACGCCGGACCGCTACACCCTGGCGGAGCTGCGGAACGTGGAGCCGGACCTGCAGGAGATTCCGGTCGGTGACAGCCTCGACCGGGCGCTCGAGGGTTACCGGCGCTTTCTCGCGGAAACTCCGATCAACGGCAAGACACCGGACGCCATGCGCCGGCTGGCCGACCTGCAGATCGAGCGCCGCTACGGAATCATCGGTGGCGCCGGCGGCGCCGCTGCTTCGGCGGCCGGATCTGCTGGCCCCCTTACCACGGCGGGCGGAACGCCCGTCGAACCGGCGGCTGCGCCGGTCGCCGACGGGTCGGCATTGCCGGTGCCGGAAGCCGTCCAGCGGACGCGACTGGAGCACGCGCCGGCCGCGTCGCGCAGCGAGGGCGGGGTGATCGCCGACCACTCCGAGGACCAGGCGAAGTTCGAGGCTCGGGCCGCCGGCCTGCAGCCGCTGCCGGCCGCGCCGGAGGGGAAAGCATCCGAAGACGCCGAGCCGCGTCAGGCGATCGCCACCTACCGACGGATTCTGGCGGAGTACCCGGACTACGCGCGCAATGACCAGGTTCTCTACCAGATGGCTAGGGCTCACGACGAGCTGGGTGAGCCCGACGAAGCCATGGCGGTGATGGAGCGCCTCATCGCGGAGCACGCCGGCTCCGAGTACGGAGCCGAGGTGTTCTTTCGCCGTGCCGAGTACTACTTCGTGCGGCGCAAGTACCTGGATGCAGAGGAAGCCTATTCGGCCGTGATCGCCCTGGGCGAGCACACGGACTTCTTCGAGCTCGCGCTCTATAAACTGGGCTGGAGCCTCTACAAGCAGGAACTCTACGAGGACGCGCTGCACCGCTACATGGCGCTGCTCGATCACAAGGCGGCCCTGGGCTATGACTTCGATCGTCTGCCCGTCCCGACCTCTTCCGACGAGACAACATCGGAGCCCGGCGCGGCCGGGGCAATCGATGAGGAGGAACGACGGATCGCCGACACCTTCCGGGTCATCAGCCTGGCGTTCTCGAACCTCGGCGGCCCGGAGGTGCTCAACGGCTATTTCCGGGACAACGGCAACCGCCGCTACGAGAACCGGATCTACAGCAATCTGGGGGAATTTTACCTTACCAAGCTGCGCTACCAGGACGCCGCCAGCGTCTACCGGTCATTCACCGAGCTCAACCCGTTCCACCGCGTCGCGCCGGCGTTCAGCATGCGGGTGGTCGACATCTACGAGCAGGGCGGGTTTGCCCAGCTCGTGGTGGAGTCCAAACAGGAGTACGCGCGCCGCTACGCGCTGAACGCCGAGTACTGGATGCACTTCGACGCAGCGGAAGCACCGGAGGTGCTGGCCCACCTGAAGGCCAACCTGAGCGACCTGGCCAACCACTTCCACTCGCTCTACCAGGATGAAGGCTTTGTCGACGAGCAGCCGGAGCATTACGTCCAGGCGCGCCATTGGTATCGCGAGTACCTGGCCTCCTTCCCGGATGATCAGGAGGCTCCGCACATCCACTTCCAGCTCGCCGACCTGCTGTTCGAGCATGAGGACTACCGGAGCGCGGCTGAAGCCTACGAGAAGACCGCCTATGGCTACGCGGCGCACGACAGGTCCGCGGCGGCCGGGTATGCGGCGGTGTTCGCGCATCGCCGCCATCTCGAGGAAGTAACCGGGCCGGCGGCGGGTGAAGCCAGGCTCGCTGCGGTGGAGAGCTCGCTGCGTTTTGCCGGCTCCTTTGCGGATCACGAGCAGGCTGCCACCGTTCTCGGGGCGGCCGCCGATGACCTCTACGACATGGGCGACTTCGAGCGTGCGGTGGCATCCGGCGCACAGCTCATCGACCGCTACCCGGAGGCCAATCCGGCGCTGCGTCGTTCCGCCTGGACCGTGGTGGCTCACGCCTCCATGGACCTGGAGCGCTTCGCCGAAGCGGAAGCCGCGTACGCCGAGGTGCTGCAACTGGCGGGTGAGGACGACGAGGGACGGCCGGCGCTCTACGACAACCTGGCGGCTGCCATCTACAAGCAGGGCGAGGCTGCCCGTGCCGCGCAGGATCACCTTGCCGCGGCGGAGCACTTCCTGCGCATCGGCAGCGTGGCGCCGACATCCAGCGTCCGTCCGGCGGCGGAGTACGACGCCGCCACTTCGCTTATGAAGCTGGAGAGCTGGGACCGGGCCGCCGCGGTGTTCCGCGGTTTCCGGGAGGCACATCCGGACCACGAGCTGCAGGACGAGGTGACGAAGCAGCTAGCCTTCGTGTACCGCGAGGCGGGGAATCTTTCCCAGGCCGCCGCTGAGTACGTCCGGGTGGCGGATGCTGCGGAGGACGGTGAGCTGCGTCGCGAGTCCCTGCTCGCGGCCGGCGATCTCTACGCCGACGCCGACGAGGCGCCCCGGTCGCTGGAGGTGTTCACGCGTTACGTGGAGGAGTATCCCGAACCCGTCGATCTGGCCCTGGAGATCCGCTTCCGCATGGCTGGCATGCACGAGGCCGCCGGGGCGCGCGACCTGTATCACGAGGAGCTGCGGCGCATCGTCGCCATCGACGCCAGCGCCGGCGTTAGACGGACGGCGCGTACGCGCTTCTTGGCCGCCACGTCGGGGCTCGTGCTCGCCGAGACCGATTTCGAGCACTTCGACAGCTTCGCGCTGACGCTTCCGTTTCAGTCGAGCCTGGCCGAGAAGCAGGCGCGCATGGATGCAGCTCTGAGAGCCTTCGAGGCGCTGGTCGCCTACGGGGTGGCGGATGTGACCACCGCGGCCACCTACTACATGGCCGAGATCTACGGCCGCTTCGGGACCGCTCTGCTCGCGTCGGAACGGCCCGCCGATCTCGATTCGGCCGAGAGGACCGAGTACGAGCTGGCGATCGAGGCCGAGGCGTTCCCGTTCGAGGAGCGCGCCATCGAGGTACACGAGAAGAACATCGAGCTGATGGTGGCCGGCACCTACGACGACTGGGTGCGCCGAAGCCTCAATCGCTTGGCCACGCTCATGCCCGGCCGCTACGCGAAGGCGGAGATCAGCAGCGGCTTCATCGGCCCCGTGGAGGTGTTTGCCTACCGGGCCCCGGGCAGCGAGGTCGAGCTTCCCGACGATACCGAGGTGACCCGCTCACCGGACGGCGGCAAAAGCGGCGACGAGACCAGAACCGGCTCGGGAGGTGCAATCGATGTATCCGCGCTGCTTTGAGATCCGCGGCAGGAGGTTGCCGCGTTCGCTGCTGCTGGGTCTGGCAATGGGCCTGGCTGCCTGCGGCGCGCAGGCTCCACGGCCGCAGACGGGATCGGTCGCGGACGTTGGTCGCGGGATTGCTCCGGTGGCGCCGTCGGTTCCGGCGAGCGTGCAGATCGATGAAGGCGTCGGGTTCACCGTGACCGAAGCCGTTTCGCTGAGCGCTGCCGTACGGACGACGTATCGCGAAGCCCTACAGCGCCTTGCTGGAGGTGATAACGCCGGTGGCATCGAGCTGCTGCGTCAGGTCGTCGAGCAGGCTCCAGACACGACGGGCCCCTACGTCGATCTCGGCATCGCCCTGGGACACGCCGGCCGAGACGCGGAGGCGGTGGACGCTCTGGAGGCGGCGGTGGCGTCGACCCCCGATCATCCCGTTGCGCTCAACGAGCTGGGCATCGCCTATCGCCGCCTCGGTCGGTTCGGCAATGCGCGGCGCAGCTACGAGCGTGCCCTCGACGTGTTTCCCGAGTTTCATTTCGCGCGTCGCAACTTGGCGGTGCTGTGCGATCTGTATCTGGCGGACGTCAGCTGTGCGGTCGCCCAGTACGAAATCTATCGGGCCGCTGTGCCGGAGGATGCGGATGTCACCATGTGGTTGACCGATCTGCGCAATCGCTCAGCGGTCGGCGGCCCGGGGGGAGGAGAGTGATGTCCAGGTCGATCGGCGTCTGGTCTGCGGGCTGCCTTGCGGTGGTGCTCTCGCTGGGCGCCGCTGGCGACGATGAGGCTTCCGAGGGGGCGAAGGCCCTGTCCGGGATGTCGGTGCTCGGTAACAACGAGGCACCGAAGTCTCTGGTGATCGTGCCCTGGAAGACTTCCGAGATCGGCGACGGCATCGGTATCGACAACCTGTTGGACGGGCGGGCACGACCCATCGACAGAGACGTTTTTTCCCGGGAGCTCGCCTACTACGAGCTCCGGGCAGGATCCGCGGACGCCCCGAACGGGCGGTCCGGGGAGTCGCGGTAATGGGCGCGCAGTCGTCCCGAATTTCTTCAGAGGGTTAAACAGATGGACTTTGTGTATTCGATCGTGGGGTTCTTCTCATCCGGCGGGGCGTTCATGTACCCGATCCTGCTCGTGTTCGCGGTTGGCGCGGCCATCGCGATAGAGCGCTGGGTCACGCTGACGGCAGTGACCAGAAAGAACCAGGCTGCCTGGGGTGAGATCCAGCCGCTGCTGTCGGAAGGTCAGTTTGATCAGGCCCGCGACCTCTCGGCCAAAGGCGAGAGCCCGATGGCGCGGTTGCTCTCCATGGGGCTTGCGCTCCAGGGCGCCGTCCGGCGTCGAGAGGATGTCGAGATCGTGATGGAGGAGGGCATGATGGAGATCGTCCCTCAGCTGGAGAAGCGCACCCCGTACATCGCGCTCGCCTCCAGCATCGCGACCCTGCTGGGGCTGCTGGGAACCATCATTGGCCTGATCCAGGCGTTTACCGCAGTGGCCAACGCCAACCCGGCGGAGAAGGCCGACCTGCTGTCGGCGAGCATCTCCGTGGCCATGAACACGACTGCCTTCGGCCTGATGGTGGCGATTCCGCTGCTGGTGGTGCATGCCCTGCTGTCCACCAAGACCAACGAGATCGTCGACGGCATGGAGATGGCGTCGGTGAAGGTGCTCACCGCGATCTCCACCCGAGCCCGGCGCCAGAGCACCCTTCAGCAGGCGGCCTGAAGCCCGCGCAAGCCAACAGACGGAGGAAGGCCACCCATGGCCAGAAGACACCATTATCGACGCCGGCTCAGCGAGGCGACAGAGCTGGACGTGACCACCTTCCTGAATCTGATGGTGGTGCTCGTGCCGTTCCTGCTGATAACCGCGGTCTTTTCCCAGGTCGCCATCGTCGAGCTCGACATGCCGACCGCTTCGGGAAAGTCGAGCCCCGTGGAGCCAGGTTTTCGGGTTGAGGTGATGGTCCGGGATTCGGGTCTGGAGATCGGTAACGGCAGGGCGGTGATCGCGCGGATCCCGAAGCTGGAGGACGAGTACGACCTGGCAACCCTCCGGGACTACCTGTTCGACCTCAAGCGTGAGCATCCCGATGTCACCAGGGCTTCGGTGCTGCTGGAGCCGGCCATCGCCTACGACTACCTGATCCAGGTCATGGACATCGTCCGCAGTGCCGAGGTTCGCGACCACGACGCGAGTCCGGCGGTCGAGGAAACGCAGGATATGGACGCGCTCGACGTCGATCCTGCGCTGATCGCGAAGATCGCCCAGGCGCCGACGCGGCTGGAGCTGTTTCCAGAGATCTCGGTGGGAGAAGCGCCATGAAGAGCTCACGACGCCTGAAGCGAATGTCCAGCAAGCGGATGCCGCTCATCACCAAGATGAACCTCACGTCGCTGATGGACATCTTCACCATTCTCGTCTTCTTCCTGCTCGTCAACTCCGGGGCCGCTGACGTGATGGATCCGCCGAAGTCGGTGGAGCTGCCCGAGTCGGTGGTGGAAGCCAAGCCGAGGGAAACCGTGGTGGTGTTCATCGGCACCGAGGAGATATCGGTGCAGGGCAAGCCGGTGGCCACGACGGCGGAGGTGATGGAGTCCCCCGGCCAGGATATCGAGGCCGTGAAGGAACGGCTGGCGAGGCTCAAGCAGAACGTGATCGGCCCGAACACGCTGGCGGTCGCGGAGAGTCACGAGGTGACGGTCATGGCCGACAGGTCGGTGCCGTTTGCCGTCATCAAGCGGGTCATGTCCACCTGCACGAGTGAGGGCTACGGGCGCATTTCCCTGGCCGTCATCCAGAAGGGCGCGCAGGTCGCGCAGATGTGACGGAGACCTGGAGCAGGACCATGTCTGAACAGCCCCAATACGGTGAATGTCCGGGCACCGCCCCCGAGGAGGCGGCGACGCTGCCACCGATGTACGGCGAACGTCCCGACGAGGCCGAGCTCGCCGCCGAGCACGAGCGCCTGACGGTCGCGCAGCAGCAGGCGCTGCAGCAGCTCGAGACCGCGGAGCAGGAGGCGGCGGAGGCTGAGCGCGAGCTCACGACCCTGGTCGATGCCGGCAGCGACTATCGCGAGGTCGCCCGGACCTGCGATGTCCTGGAGGGGCTGATCGAGCGTGGCGGCGTCGAGGTTTTCTGGGGCGGCGACGTCTCCGAAGCCGAAGCCCGCACGCACCTGGAGCAGGCCCGGTCCAGATGCTCGGTATTTCTCAAGCAGGTCGAAGAGCTGGAGGCCAGGCACCAGGAGGCTCTGCGGGGTCTGGCGGACAAGCAGGCGCACATCGAGGCGCTGGAGTTCGAGCTGCACGAGGTCGAGCAGGCGCAGGAGAGCTGGCGCCAGGAATGGGTGATCGAACGGGACGAAAATCGGCTGCCGACCCGGCGCATTGCCATGCCATGGATGCGTGGCTTCGAGGACGACCTGCGGTTCCGCAACCTGCTGACGGGGTCGATGGCGGCCGCGCTGCTGCTGGGGCTGCTCATTCCGCTGATCGACATCCCGTTGCCCGAACGCGACGAGATCATCGAAGTTCCCGAGCGTTTCGCCCGGTTCATTCGTGAGGAGCGCCAGCCGCCGCTGGCGGTCCGGGAGCCGCCGCCGGCGCCGGACGAGGCGCCGCGCGAGCCCGATCCCGAGCCTGAAGAGGTCGCCGAGCGGCCCGAGGAAACCAGGATCGCCGAGGTCGAAACGCCTGCGCAGCCTGAGCCGTCGGCGAAGGAACGCGTCGCGTCCAAGGGCATTCTCGCGTTCCGCGACAACTTCTCGTCGCTGAAGTCCAGCCGACCGGCAGCGCGGCTCGGTGCGGAAGCCAGCCTCTCCAACGATGGGGCGGCGGAGCTGGGGCTCCCGCAGCGGAACATGGTTGCAGCCCAGGGCAGCGATTCCAGCGGCGGCATCAACCTGGCCGCCATCAGTCGTGACGTCGGCGGTGGCGGCGTGGCGCTCTCCGAGGGCGTCGAACTTGCGCGGGTAGCGAGCGCCATCGACGGCGGAGGTCCGAGCGACAGGCCCCGTAGCTCGGGGGCCTCGGCCGGCAGGACCGATGAGGAGATTCAGATCGTCTTCGACCGCTACAAGGCGGCGCTCTACCGGCTCTACAACCGGGCGCTGCGAGCGGATCCGACCCTCAAGGGTCAGATCGTGCTGCAGCTCACCATCGAGCCGAACGGGAGCGTGTCTGTTTGCAGCGTGCAGCGCTCCGACATGGGCGCGCCGGAGCTGGCGAGTCAGGTGGCCGCCAGCGTGTCCGGCTTTCAGTTCGGGGCCAAGGACGTTCCCCCGGTGACGATTCTCTACCCCATCGACTTCCTGCCCACCGCGTAGCCATGGCCGGCATGACGAGCAAGCGGAGACAGGGGTGCGTGTGATGGCTGGTCGATGGTTCCACTCCGGGCTTGGCGTGCTGACGGCGCTGCTGCTGGTGGGGGCTTCGGCCGCACGGGCCGAGGACTGCTCAGAGTACCCGGGCGGCATCATCGACGGGGCCGCTGGCACGCCGATACCGAGCCAGATCCAGATAGACCGCAACTGCACGATCCGCAACTACCCGGCGTCTAACCCGCTGACCACCAATTTCAGCTTTCTGACCCAGCCCGGCCAGACCAACGAGCGCTGGCTCATCATCTTCGACAACGTCGTGCATACCGGCCAGATGGCGTGCAACTCCGTGGCGGGACACAAGATCTGGTTCACCAATGGGTCGTCATCGACCATTCAGGAGGACTGCCAGAACCTGCTGATCCCGGTCGAGAAGATCGACAAGCAGAACGCGGCTGGCGAGAGCGTGGCGACGGTGGGCGTGCCGTTCACCTACCGGCTCACCATGCCGGTCCTCTTCGATCCGGCCACGACGACCGTGATCAACACCGAAGGGTCGGTGAACGATCTGCATGGCATCACGCTTACGGACGACCTCAACGCCCTGGGTGTGGACATCAGCTACGTGAGCCACGAGGCTTACTGGCTGAACTCCGGCACGCCGGTGTTCCACACCTTCAGCAACAGCGGCGGGCTGCTCACCTTCGACGATTTCCCCATCGTGCCCGCGGGCGAGCAGATCGTCGTCGACCTCACCCTGGTACTCGAGGACACCCCCGGAAACACCGTGGGCACCCAGTTCGTCAACGTCGCGAAGTGGGACTTCGGGCGCCTGATCGACGGCGTGTTCTACGAACCCCTGCCGGGCGAGTGGGGCATAGCGCCACCGATGACCATCGGCGGCCCGGCCCTGGAGGTGACCAAGACCGGGCCGGCGACGCTGGGCCGCACGCTGAATCTGGGCGAGTGGGGTGAGTTCGCGATCGATGTCCGCAACACTGGACTGGCGGCGGCCTGGGATCTGGACATCGTCGACCGGTTTCCGAACGGCCCGAAAGGCGGCATGTGCGACGAGGCGCCGGAGGTACAGAGCGCTCGAGTCTACCTGGCGGACGGCGAGACGCCGGCGCCCGGCAAAGGGCCGCTCATCGAGAACGTCGACTACCGGCTCGACTTCGAGGGCGCCCCGGCCTGCGAGCTGACCCTCACCATGCTCACACCGGCGGCCGTGATCGGCGCCGGCGAGCGGCTCATCGTTCGTTATCGCGCCCGGCTCGACGCCGACAGTGAGGACGGCGAGGTGCTGACCAACGTGGCCGGCGTGACCCGCTGGTTCAACGGCCCGAGTACCGTCCCGGAACGCCAGGTCTACAACCGCACCGTCACCAACGGCACCGTGGGCACCGCCGACCATCAGGACGCACACTCGGTGACCGTCGGTCTCTACGGCTACTTTTTCGAGAAGACCGTGGAGAACCTGACCACCGGTGAGTCGCCCGCGTCGGTAGCAGGGCCGGGCGACCGGATGCGCTACTCGGTGCGCCTGCAGACCACGAACGTGCCCCTGTCCGGCTTCGCATTCTACGACGAGCTGGGCGCTATGAACGCCGGGGCGGTGTTCCGGCCGGGGTCGCTGGAGATCGTGCCCGGCAGCCTGCCACCTGGCGCGATCGATGCGTCGAACCCGAACGGCGGGACCAACGGCGCCGGCGTGCTGGACGTCCGCAACCTCTACCTCCCGGCGGACAGCGAGCTGACGATCCGCTTCGACGTGACCCTGGCGGGCGCGCTGGCCGACGGCACGTTCGTCGCCAACCAGGCGGACCTGGTCGCGGCCGGCAGCAAGCTGGCGGACAGCGACGACCCCACGGTGAACGGCCAGGCCGATCCGGGCGTCGCTGGCGACGAGGACCCCACCAGGTTCCTGATCGAGGTGGCGCCGGCCGGGGCCCTGGCGAAAGCCAACACCCAGCCGACCGCCACCATCGGTGAACAGTTCTCGTACCGGCTGACGGTGCCGGCGGCGCCTCACTCAGCGGCGCTGCACGACGTGCGGATCTTCGACGACCTGGCCGCATCGGCTGCGGATCTGCGCTTCGTCGAGGTTCGGAAGATCTCCGGTCCCGGCGCCTGGAGCCCCGAGAACACGGGCGTCGGCGACAGCCTGTTGATCGAGGATCCGGGCGGCGGGATCGACATTCCGGCAGGCGCGCAGGCGGTCATCGAGATCACCGTGGCGCTGGAAGACACGTCCACCAACGTTGCCGGCCTGACGTTCAGCAACCGCGCCCACTACAGCTACAACCAGCTCGATGGCGACGATGCCACGAGGCGCCCAGGAGACCCGGCGACCACGGCGCCGATGACGGTGGTCGAGCCGGACCTGCAGGTCAGCAAACAGGGACCGCTGGTGATGCGGCCGCTCCAGCCAGGGACCTTCACGGTCGACGTCCATAACGTCGGGGGCTCGCCGGCACACGCCGTGTATCTCCGCGACCGGCTTCCGGACACCCCCGATGGGGGCACCTGCGATGCGGCTCCGGTCAACGTTAGCGCCCAGGTGCTCGATGCCGCCGGCGGCGCGGCCGGCCTGGTGCTGACGGCTGGCACCGACTACGCGCTGAGCTTTGCTCCGGCGCCCGCGTGCGAGATGACTCTGGAGCTCCGCAGCGCGGCTGCGGTGATCGGTCCGGAGCAGATCCTGCGACTGAGCTACGACACCTACCTGGACGCCGACACGGCGCTCGAGATTCCGTTGACCAACGTCGCCGGAGCCACCGATTGGCGCGGACTCGACCCTGCCGTCGCCGGTGCCCGCAGCTACAGCCGGGCACTCACCGACGGCAGCGTCGGCGTGGCCGACCACGAGGACGCGCACACCGTTCTGGTGAACCTGTCCAGGCTGACGTTCGAAAAGGTCGCCACCAACGTCACCCGCAGCGAGAGTCCGGCGGTCGCTGCCAGCCCCGGCGACACCGTTCGCTACCGGCTCTATGTGGAGAACGTTGGTGCCGTGAGCGTCGACGACTTCACGGTGGCCGACGAGCTCGATCGGCTCAACGGCCGGCCCACGTTCGAGCCCGGCAGCCTCACGCTGGTGTCGGTGCCCCCCGGCGCCAGCGCCGCCGGAAGCAACGCGGTGGGCGGCAGCCACGGCACGGGCATCGTCGAGGTAGCCGGGCTGAACTTGGGCGTTGGCGAGAACCTGGTGATCGAGTTCGAGGCCACCCTCGGCCCGATTCTGAGCAACGGCAGCTACGTCGCCGACCAGGCTCAAGTGCTCAGCTCAGGCTTTCCGGTAGCGCTCTCGGACGACCCCAACTTCGGCTCCCCGGCGGATCCAGACGTCACCGGCGACGAGGACCCCACGCGGGTGCGCATCGAGTCGGCGCCCTACTTCGAAGTCGAAAAGACCTCTACGGACATCGACGGCGACCCCGATCTGCTGCTGGCCGGAGACCGCCTGCGGTACCGGATTACTGTACGCAACGTCGGCAACGACCATGCTTCCGACACCTCGATGCGCGACCAGATCCCGGCGAACACCAGCTACGTGTCCGGCAGCACCCGTCTCAACGGCGCCCCGGTTGCCGATGCTGCCGACGGGCTGCCGCCGCTGGCGGGCGGCATGCCGATCAGCTCCCCGGCCGACGACAGCGCGGGCAGCCTCTCCGCGGATCCCGCCGACCTGCCCAGCAACGTGGCGGTGATCGAGTTCGAAGTGCGCACCGAGCCGGATCTGGTCGACGGCACTGTCATCGCCAACCAGGCCTTCGTCAGTGCGCCCCTGGGCGGCGTGGTGGACCGGCCGTCCGATGACCCTGACACCGAGGTCGAGGACGACCCGACCCGGGATGTGATCGGCAGCGTGCCGCTGATTTTTGCCGAGAAGGCGGCCGTTCTGGAGCAGGACTATCAGTCCGCCGGGGTGGTCGATCCCGGTGACGTGCTGCGATACACGATCCGCGTGTACAACAACGCGGTCGTCGACGCGACCGGTGTGGTGCTCACGGACCAGGTGCCGGCGAACACGACCTACGTGGCGGACTCGCTGACCCTGAACGGCGAGCCGGTCGGCCAGCCGGACGGAGGCACCTTCCTGCTCGCCGCCGGTCTGCCGATCAGCTCCGAGGACCTGACGCCGCCGCTGCCCGGCGTCGGTGAGGGCGTGCTCACCGGCGGATACGCCGCGACGGTGCGGTTCGATCTTCGGGTCGACGACGGCGTGCCCACGGGAACGGTGATCAGCAACCAGGCTTTGGTTGCCACCGGCGAGGTCGGCAACGTTCTTACCGACGGCGACGGCAATCCGGCCACCGGCCCCGAGCCGACGCTGGTGGTCGTCGGTCCGGCTCAGCAGCTCGCGATCACCAAGCAGGTCGCCGTGGTCGGCGGTGGCCCGGCGCTGGCGGGCTCCCTGCTCGAGTACCTGGTGCGGGTCCGCAACATCGGACCGCTGCCGGCGCTGGGCGTGCGCATCGTCGACGACCTGGACGATCCAGTGTCCGGTCAGCTCAGGTTCGATGAGCCGCCGCCGACGGTGAATGGCACCAGCACCGGAGTGGTCGTCGATGGCAGCACCCTCAGCGTCGACTACGGCGACCTCGCGCCCGAGGGGGAGATCGTGGTCCGCTTCCTGGCAAGGCTCTACGACGACCTTGCCGTGGGCACTCGTGTGATCAACCAGGCCTCCGCCTACTGGAACGATACCCAGCGGGCGGATGCCATGGTGGCCATCGACGTCGGTGCCATCGTGGGCGTCGGCGTTCTGAACGGTCACGTCTGGCATGACGCCGATTTCGATGACCGCCTCGGTGCCGGCGAGCGGGCGCTCGAAGGCTGGCGCGTGGAGTTATATCGCAACGACCGGCTGGCCGGCACCGCCACCACCGATGTGGCCGGGGCGTACCGCCTGTCCGGTCTGGCGCCGAACTACCTCACCGAGGACGCGCTGGTGCTGGAGTTCGTGGCTCCGGACGCCGGCGCATCCTCGGCCCGGCTCGGCCGGGCGTATTCGGCGGATTTCACCAACGAGCTGCAGCGGATCCGCGACATCGTGGTCGAGCCCGGCAGCAACCTGCTGAATCTGGATCTGCCCATCGATCCGAACGGCGTGGTCTACGACTCGGTCACCCGCCGGCCGCTGGCCGGGGTAACGCTGACCCTGGTCGGCGCCGACAGCGGTGCGCCCCTGCCGGAGTCGTGTCTGGACGACCCCAGTCAGCAGGGCCAGGTGACCCGCAGCGACGGCTACTACAAGTTCGACCTGAACTTCAGCGACGCGTCCTGCGCCAGTGGCGGCAGCTACCGTATCCGCGTGGACGAGCCGTCGAGCGGCTACACGGAGGGCTACTCGGAGATCATTCCGCCAGTCGACGACGGTAGCGCTTTCGACGTAGCTGGATGTCCGTTGTCGACCAGCGACGCCGTCCCGGCCACCGATGCCCACTGCGAGGTGCAGGCCTCCGAGCTGCCGCCGGCTACCTCCGTGCCGGCCCAGTCCGAGGGCACCCGATACTACGTCATGCGGTTGCGTTTCGACGGCTCTGACCAGCCGGGCTCGGCGCAGATCTTCAACAACCACATTCCCGTGGATCCGGTGCTCGAAGGCGCCGTGGCGATCAGCAAAACCACGCCGATGGTCAACGTCATCCGGGGACAGATGGTGCCCTACACCATCACGGTGACGAACACCTATCCCATCGACCTGCAGGACGTTGGGGTCATCGACCGCTTCCCGCCGGGTTTCCGCTACGTGGAAGGATCTGCGCGGGTCGACGGCGTGCCGGTGGAGCCGACGCCGGGTGCCCGGGAACTGATCTGGGACGATCTGTCGCTGCCGGCCGAGGGTCAGCGGAGCATCCAGCTGCTGCTCGCGGTGGGCGCCGGGGTGACCGAAGGGGAGTTCGTCAATCGAGCCCGGGCGGTCAACACGGCGGCCGACATCCCGCTGTCCGGCGAGGCTACGGCAACCGTGCGCCTCGTGCCGGACCCTACGTTCGACTGCACCGACGTCATCGGCAAGGTGTTCGACGACGATAACCGCAACGGCGTGCAGGACGCCGGCGAGCCTGGCCTTGCCGGCGTCCGGCTCGTCACTCCCCGGGGCCTGGCCGCGACCACCGATGCCTACGGCCGCTATCACATCACCTGCGCGATTACGCCCCGGGAGGACCGTGGCAGCAACTTCGTCCTCAAGCTGGACGACCGGACGCTGCCGAGCGGCTTCCGGATGTCGTCGGACACGGTGCAGATCAAGCGCGCTACCCGTGGCAAGGCGCTGCGATTCAACTTCGGCGCCTCGATTCATCGGGTGATCGGGCTCGAGCTTGCCGACGCTGTGTTTGAACCCGGTACCGCCGAGATCCGACCGCTGTGGCAGGACCGCTTCGATCTGCTGATGGAGGAGCTGCAGAAGGGACCCGCCGTGCTGCGCCTGACCTATCTGGCGGAGCTGGAAGAACCGGCGCTGGTGAGCCGAAGGGTGGCGGTAATGAAGCGCGAGATCGAGACGCGCTGGCGTGGACTCGACTGCTGCTACCGGCTTGAGCTGGAGCACGACGTTTTCTGGCGCCTCGGTCACCCGGCCGACGAAGCCGTCGGGCTGCGCGGGAGGAACGACCGATGATGCGGGCACAGTCGATGCGCAGCGTGACGGGTATAGCGGTCGCCGGTCTGCTGAGGGCAGCACTCGTCCTGCCGGGTATGGTCCTGGGCGCAGATGTGCGGCAGACGGACATCACACGGGCCGCGGAGCGTCATCTGGCAGACGGCGAGCCGGTCATGCTCTGGAGCCTGAAGCCGCCCTCCACCGGCGCAGCCGACGATACCCTGGAAGCGGTGGAGATCGAGACCGTCGAGGCGGACACGGTGAAGCTGACCGACGTGGTGCCGCCCATCTACTTCGACTCCGGGGTGGCGAGCATTCCCGAGAGCACCGTGGCATCGCTCAGGTCCGTGCTGCTAGGTCTGAGAAACCGCGCCAACGTCCGCGTCAACCTGGTGGGTCATGCCGACGACCGGCCGCTGTCGCCGCGACTTCGGCAGATCTACGGCGACAATGCCGGGTTGTCGCGGGAACGCGCCGGACAGGTGGCCGAGCACTTCAAGCGGGCTCTGGACCTTGCGCCGGATGCCATCTCCTTCGAATGGGCCGGCGCGTCCCGGCCGATCGCCAGCAACGCAACGTCGGCGGGGCGGGCCCTGAACCGGCGGGTTGAGGTCGAGGTCTGGTATGACGAGCTGCGCGACGCCGTCGCGCTCGGACAGCGCCTGCGCGTGGGCGAGATGAATCGGATCAAAGTCTGTCGCATCGAGACCGTCTGCAAGCTGCGCTACCAGCGGGGTCACGAACGACGTGCCCGGGTCCTCAACCTGATTGCCCCGCTGCATTACGAGGCCGACGGCGTCGACGTCACCCCCGGCTTCGTTGCTCAGGTCCGCCGTACGTTCGAGAACCTGGCCGATAAGCAGAACGTTGTGGTGCGCTTCATCGGCCACACCGACGACCGGCCGCTCACTGGACGTGCCCGGGAGATCTACGGCAGCCACGACTCGCTCTCCAAGGCGCGGGCGCGGCGGGTGGCCCTCGCCGTGCAGGACGCGCTGGACCTGCCGTCCGCCGCCGTCGACAGCGACGGGCGCGGCGCCGGGCAGCCGCTGGCCAGCAACGCCGGCAGCGATGGTCGAGCCCTGAACCGTCGCGTCGAGGTGGAGTTCTGGTACGACGATCCGCTGCAGGATCTGCCCGACGAGCCCCAGCTCTGCCCGGGTGCTCCCGGGTCGAGCACGGTGACCCGGGTATACGATCCACCCTGGGGCGACATCGAACGCATTGAGCTGGAGGGTGGTCAGCCGCAGCTCCCTGAGGGTTATGCCGCCGTTCTGCGCCGCGCGCTCGAGGACGTGGCGGGCCGCAGCAACCCGAGGCTGCGGTTCGTCGGCTACACGCGGAACGAGCGGCTCGACCGACGCACGGCAAGGATCTACGGCGACGACATCGGCCTGTCAGCGTCGCGAGCCCGTCGCGCCATGGAGGCGCTCAGCGAGCTCATGGCGCTCGACGCGGGGCAGGCGGAGTTCGAAGGCCGCGGCTACGTGCAGGTCGACGATGTGGTCAACGCCGGCTTCGTTCAGGGTGAAGACTCGTTCGTGGCTGTCGAGGTAGTGTACGACGAGCTGGCGCTGGCGAACGATCGCGAGGGCGTCGACGTCACACCCCTCACCCGCGAGCTGGAGCCGCGCAACCCGTACGCGTTGAACCTGATGCGCATCACTGTCGATGGCGTGCCCATCGACGATCCGGGCCGCAGCTCGGCGGATGTGCAGCGTTGCACCGATGTGGCGATGAAGCGGGCTGACATTCGCTTCAGCTTCGACAACATGGTCTCCAGCCCTCGCTTGAGCGTTGCCGCGAGTCCGAACGTGGTGCCCGTGCACGGTGATGGCGCCGGCGGCCTGACCGGTGACGAGGTACGGTTCCGGACCTACGCGAATTACGGACACTTTATCGACCGGGCCGAGGTCCGGATCTTCGAGGCGCAGGCTTCGTCGCGCTCCACGCCTTACGCGGTGGCCCATGTCGGCGCGGACGGGATGGCGCGCTGGAAGCCGGTGTCTCCGCGATTCGCGGGAACCAGACGCGAGATGACCTACGTGGTCCGGGCCTACGGCGAGGGCGGCAGCTTCGACGAAACCGCACCCCAGCCGCTGTGGCTGGTGCATGACACCGAGATCAGCGATGCGGAAGCCAACGTGATGGAGTACTTCAGGGCGCTGGGGGCGCACGACGAGAGCGCCCCGGCCCCGGCCGCAGAGCCGGATCCGGCCGGAGATCGACAGCTGCTCGCCCAGTACGGCGAGAACGCTTTGACCATGCACAACATCCGCTTGAGCAGCGGAACCGTGCGGGTGCACGGCAGTGACGTCCCTGAGGACAGCGATGTGTACGTGGCCGGCCGGCCGGTCCCGGTGGACGATCAGGGCCGGTTCGTCGCTGAAGAGGTCCTGCCGCAAGGCGTGCACTCGGTGGAAGTCGCCGTGGTCGACCGGCAGGGCGGAGGAGAATCCTACCTGCGCGACTTCGAGTTCGAGCCCCAGGACTGGTTCTACGTGGGCATGGCGGACCTCACCCTGTCGCACACTAGAACCAAAGGCCCCCTCGTCGAGCTGGTGGGCGAGGATGCGCCCTGGGCCCTGGATTCGGGGGCCGACGGGCGCCTCGCGTTCTACGTCAACGGCAAGTTCGGCAACAAGTGGCGGCTCACGGCCAGCGCCGACTCCCGGGAAGGCCCCATCGAGGACGTGTTCTCCAGCTTCGACCGGCAGACTCCGGATGCGCTGCTGCGGCGCCTGGACGCGGATCTTCACTATCCGACCTTTGGCGACGACGGCACCGTGGAGGAGATGGCGCCCACCAGCGGCAAGCTCTACCTGAAGCTAAGTCAGCGGGACAGCTACGGACTCTGGGGGAACTTCAGTGCCGGCTACCTCGAGAACGAGCTGGCGCAGATCGATCGAGCCCTGTACGGCGCCAAGGTGCACTACGAAACCCAGGCCACAACGGGCTTCGGAGATCGGCGCCTGAAGGCGGATGTGTTCGCAGCGGAACCCGGCACGGTGCCGAGCCGCCAGGAGTTCCGGGGCACCGGCGGCTCCCTCTACTTCCTGCGTCACCAGGATCTGACCATCGGCTCCGAGCGGGTGCGGGTGGAAATCCGTGACCGAGTAACCGGCATCGTTACCGGCGTAGTGAACCTGAGCCCGTCTCTGGACTACGACATCGACTACCTGCAGGGCAGCATCATGCTGGCTGAGCCGCTGGCGTCGACGGTGGACGACCGGCTCCTGGTCCGTGGCGGCGCGATGTCCGGCGACGAGGCCTACCTGGTGGTCCGCTACGAGTACACGCCGGGCCTCGACGACGTGGACGCGCTGGCGGTCGGCGGCCAGGCGCACGGCTGGCTGACCGACCGCGTGCGTCTCGGTGTCACCGCGAGCCAGAACCAGGACGGTGACCTGGACAGCTCGCTGCACGGGGTCGACCTGACGCTGCGTCTGAGCGCCGATTCCTGGATCAAGGTGCAGGCCGCGGAGAGCGAGGGTCGCGAGAGCTACACGCTGATGTCCGAGGACGGCGGCTTCGGATTCACCGGTGAGGATCCGGCCGCCGTGCCTGAGGACAGCGGTCGCGCGTACCGGGCCGACCTCAGAGTCGGGCTTGCCGACCTCTGGTCGGGCCGTGAAGGCGATCTCACGGCTTACGTGCAGGATCTGGATGCCGGCTTCTCCGCCCCGGGGTATGCGGGCAGCCTCGCCCGCAGGGCGTACGGGGGCACCGTGAGCGTGCCTGTCACCGCGCGCCTGGACGTTCTCGCCAAGGTCGATCAGCTCGACCAGCAGCGCGGCATAGAGAACGACGCGGCAGAGCTCGATGTTGCGCTGCAGCTTACCCGCGACTGGAGCCTGAGCGGCGGACTTCGCCATGATCGTCTCACCGATCACGAGACCGCGGTGGCGTCGCCGTTCGCGGGCGAACGCCTGGACGGTGTCGTGCAGCTCGGCTACGACACCGGCAAGACCTGGCGCGCCTACGGATTCGTGCAGGAAACGCTGTCGAGAGAGGGTGCCCGGCAGAAGAACGGCCGTATCGGCATGGGCAGTGCCGTGCGTCTGTCGAAGAAGCTGACCGTGGAGACAGAGGTCTCGGACGGCGACCTCGGCATCGGGGGGCGGCTGGGCAGCAAGTACCTCCATTCCGAGCGCACCAGCATCTACCTCAACTACCTGCTGGAGAACGAGCGCATCGACCCCATGCTGCGCGGGCCGACGGGTACCGAGGGCAGCCTGGTGTCGGGGATGAAATCACGCCTGACCGACAGCACCAGCGTGTTCGTCGAGGAGCGCTACCGCCACGGCAGCTCAGCGACCGGTCTCACTCACGCCACCGGCGTGAACTTCTCGCCCGCTGAGCGTTGGAGCTTCGGTGCTAACTCCGACTGGGGCACGCTGCGTAACCTGCAGAGCGGCACCGAGACGGACCGCAAGGCGGTCGGGGTGCGTTTCGGATACGGCACGGATCGGCTGCAGCTGTCTTCGGCCATCGAGCACCTGCGTGACGTGGTCGAGCAGCCCGACCAGGCCGCTACCGAACGTGAGACCTGGCTGTTCCGCAACAACGCCAAGCTTCAGCTCACCCCGGCCCATCGGCTGCTCGCTAAACTCAACCACGCCAGCAGCAACAGCTCGCTGGGATCGTTCTTCGCCGGTGGCTACACGGAAGGCGTCGTTGGCTTCGGGTATCGCCCAGTGCACAACGATCGGCTGAACGCGCTGGCGAAGTACACCTACTTTTTCAACGTGCCGACCACGGGTCAGCAGACGACCAACGGCTCGGCCGCCGAATACCTGCAGAAGAGCCACGTCGCGGCTCTGGACGTGAGCTACGACCTGACGTCACGCTGGACCGTAGGCGGCAAGTATGCTTACCGCTTCGGGCAGATCAGTCTGGACAGGGAGGCCCCGGACTATTTCGACAACCGTGCCAGCCTCTACGTGGTGCGGGCTGACTGGCGCCTGCGCGAGCACTGGGAGGTGCTGATGGAAACCCGGATGCTCGACATGATCGATCTGGAGGAGCGTCGGGCCGGTGTGTTGCTCGCGGTTTCCCGCTACGTTGGCGAGCACGTGAAGGTGGGGGTGGGATACAACTTCACCGACTTCTCGTCAGATCTTACTGATCTCAGCTTCGATCATCGGGGGGTGTTTCTGAATCTCACGGGCGCGTTCTGACGGAGCGGCCGCGTCGTCCACCCGGCCCGAACAGCACCGCCTTGAGAAAGCGCCCGGTGTGCGACGATCTGTGTCCGGCCACGTCCTCCGGCGTCCCCTCGGTCACCACCCGGCCGCCACCCGAGCCGCCCTCCGGTCCCAGATCGACGATCCAGTCCGCGGTCTTGATGACGTCCAGGTTGTGCTCGATGACGATGACGGTGTTGCCCTGGTCGCGCAGCTTGTGTAGCACCGACAGCAGCTGGGCGATGTCGTGGAAGTGCAGACCCGTGGTGGGCTCGTCGAGAATGTACAGGGTCCGGCCGGTATCCC
>JBFISC010000014.1:0-27612 GCA_041608775.1 Pseudomonadales bacterium
GATGGTGGGGTCCGCGTGGTACACCATGGCGTGGGTGAGGGTTTCCGCCGACGGCGGCTGGTGACCGACGGCATCTACCCAGAAGCGGCCCGGGTTGCTCTGCAGGATGCGCACCAGATCCGAATCTTTCAGCTCGGGGTTGCCGGACGTCTGGCTCGCAGTAATCACGAACTGACGCGGCAGCTGCGGGTCTCGAGCGCTGAGGTTACCGAAGCCGAGACCGTCGTAGCGCCCGGGGTCCTGGCCCAGCAGCGCCAGCCGCCGGAGCACCGCACGCCAGCCGCGCAGGGCGTCGAGCTGATCCGGGTCGGTGACGGGGCCGGCCGCGGGGTCGAGCCCGTAGGCGAACCGGATGGTCCCTTCGGCCCCCGCGTGGGCGCTGGATTCACGCTTGGTCATGGCGGCTCCGACTGTGGCGCCAGTGTACTCGACTCCGGGGTTCAGACGTCCGGATCGAGCATGGGCGTCCAGGTGTCCAGGTACTGACCCCCGTCGGCAATGAGATGAGCGCCGTTGATGTAGCGGGCCGCGGGGGAGCAGAGAAACAGGCATTGGGCCGCGACTTCGTCCGGCTCGCCGAGCCGGTGGCTGGGGATGTCCTTCAGGGTCTGCTGCTCGTAGTCGGCGAGCTCGGCGTGAGCGTACTCCTCCTCACGCAGACCGTCCGTGGCCACCGATCCCGGCGCCAGTGCGTTCACGGTGACGCCCTTGCGCGCCCAGTAGTAGGCAAGGGTGCGGGTCAGGTTCACGACGCCGGCGCGGGCCGCGCCGGAGTGTGCGAACGGCGGCGCCCCCCGATCGAAGGAAAAGACGTGGACGATGTTGACGATGCTGCCGGATCCGCGCGCCACCATGTGCCGGCCCACCCGCTGGCAGACGTTCCAGGTACCGTTGAGATTCAGGTCCACCACCGAGCGCCAGCCGTTGTCGCTGATGTCGAGGGGCCGGGCCGGGAACTGGCCGCCGGCGTTGTTGATCAGGAAGTCGACGGTGCCGAAACGGTCGACGGCGGCGGCCAGCAGCGCGTCCACCTCGGCAGGTGCCCGGATGTTCGTCGGCACCGCCAGGCAGCGTCGGCCCAGGGCTTCGATCGCCGCCGCGGTGGGCGCGAGGTTCTCGGGCTTGCGGCTGGCGATGACGACGTCCGCGCCGAACCTGGCGAATCCGAGCGCGATGGCCCGGCCGATGCCGCGACCGCCGCCCGTCACCAGGGCGATCTTGTCGCGAAACAGGTCCGGGGCGAAGGTGTCCAGCGGTGCGGGGTTCATCGAAGTTCTCTCCGGGTTCCGGGGGCTGCCGGCCGGGCAAGCGCCGGGCCGATGTCACCTGTAGCCGATGTGTGCGGCCATGGCAAGCGAGGTCGGGCAGGGAGCTTGAACCGCCTCCGTGGTGAGGCTACTGTGCCACGCCAAACCCTATCGAGAGTACCGCCATGACGCCGAAACCGGTTCGTGCGCCCAGGCTCCTTCGCGGCGTTCGCGCGCCCCGCTGGCTTGCGCTGATCTGCGTGCTGTCCTGGTCGGGCGCGGGCGCACCGTCGCTCGCCGTGGAACCGGCGGCGATGGAGGAGGCGAAGGCTGCGGCCATCGGCGTGATGGAAGCCTTCCTCCAGGCTTTCAACGCCCGGGATGAAGCCGCCTGGGCCGACACCCTGCAGTTCCCGCACGTGCGCATGGCCAGCGGCGGCGTGGTGGTCTATCCGGACCGGGCCGCGTTCCTCGACGCCATGGATCTCACCGCCTTCGCCGAGCAGACCGGCTGGGACTACAGCACCTGGGACGACATGCAGGTGGTCCAGGCATCTCCGGACAAGGTGCACATCGCGGTGAAATTCACCCGCTACGATCCCCAGGGCGCGGAGCTCGCGAGCTACGCGTCCCTGTACGTGGTGGAGCGGGTGGACGGGCGCTGGGGCGTGCGCGCGCGTTCCAGCTTCGCCCCGTAGCCGGCCGTGGCCACGGACTGGAACAGCGACCGCTTCGGTTTCGAGACCCGGGCGATTCATGCCGGGCAGGCGCCGGATCCCACCACCGGGGCTGTGATCACACCCGTTTATCTGACCTCCACGTACGTCCACCGGTCCCCGGGCGAGCACCTGGGGTACGAGTACAGTCGCTCGCAGAATCCGACCCGGCGCGCCTACGAGGCCTGCGTGGCCAACCTCGAAGGGGCGCGGTTCGGATTCGCCTTCGCCTCGGGATGCATCGGCGCCGCTACCGTGGTCCATCTGCTGTCCCAGGGGGATCACGTGGTGTGCTGTGACGACATGTACGGCGGTACCTTCCGGATGTTCGAGCAGGTGTTCCGACGCAACGGCCTGGATTTCAGCTACCTGGATCTGAGCAGCCCGGACGCGCTGCGCGGCGCGCTGAGGCCGAACACCCGCATGGTGTGGATCGAGTCGCCTACCAACCCGCTGATGAAGCTCGTGGACATCCGCGCGGTGGCCGACATCGCGCATGCGGCCGGCGCGACGCTGATGGTGGACAACACGTTCTTGAGCCCGTACTTCCAGCGTCCCATCGAGCTCGGCGCCGATCTGGTGCTGCACTCGACCACGAAGTACATCAACGGCCACAGCGATCTGGTGGGCGGTCTGGTGGTGACCGACGATGAGGCGCTGGCCGAGCAGCTCGGCTTTCTCAGTAACGCCCTGGGCGGAATTCAAAGCACCTTCGATGCCTACCTGTGCCTGCGCAGCGTGAAGACGCTGGCGCTGCGGATGCAGGCTCACGAGCGCAACGCGCTCGAGGTGGCGCGGTTTCTCGAGGCCCACGATGCCGTGTCCTGGGTGGCTTACCCGGGTCTCCCGAGCCACCCCCAGCACGATCTCGCCTGCCGCCAGACCTCGGGCCACGGTGGCATGCTGAGCTTCCGGGTGCGCGGCGGCCTGGACGCGGCACGGCGTCTGCTCGAGCGGGTGGCAGTGTTCAGCCTGGCGGAAAGTCTGGGCGGCGTGGAGTCGCTGATCGAACACCCGGGGCTGATGACCCATGCCAGCATGCCGGAAGCCCAGCGTCGGGCGCTGGGCATCGACGATGAGCTGATCCGCCTGTCGGTGGGCATCGAGTCCGTGGATGATCTTGTTGCGGATCTCGACCACGCGTTGGCCGGCCTCTAGGACCGATGGTCTACGACGACGTCGGCCGTCATGTCGCCCGTGCCGGCGGTTTCGACCGGGCCTCTGTGCCGCTCGGGATCTACGTCGCCTGGCTGGCCAACCATCAGCTGCTGAGCGACGGATTCTGCGACCGGGTCGGCGAGCTGCTGACCCGGGTGAGATTTCGCGAGGTCACCGGCAGCGAGCTGGCGCTGGCCGGTTGCGGCGGTGTGCTCGAGTCCGCGCAGCTGAATGCTGAAGGCGAGTCCTTCACGAGTCACTACTACGGTCGTTACCTGGACGACTTCAGGGCGGAATTCGGCATGGATCCTTACTCGGTGAAGGATGACTGGGATCACTACGACCGGATGGCCCGACGCCTCACGGCGGCGCTGATGCGGTTTCGGGCCCCGGCGCGGCCATGGTGGCAGCGATGGCTGTTCTGGCGCTGACGCCGGTGGTGGCGGCGGCGCGGGCGCAGTGGCGCTGGCGCGGCCAGGCACGGCCGCCGTTTGCCGACACGCCTGGCCCCGGGCAGGTATCGGTGTGGGATTTTCCGCGGCCACCGCGGCTCGAGCCGGTAGCGGCGACGCTCAGGGTGGTGGGGCGCGGGGTCGAGCTTGCCCGTACCGAGCGGGGCTGCCGGGTGCTGGAAACCGCCGGCGCCCCCACATATTACTTTCCGCCCGAGGACGTGGCCGTGGACGCGCTGCGACGGACCGGCGGCCGCAGCCTGTGCGAATGGAAAGGGGTCGCGGAAAGCTATGCCTGGGAAGACGTGGACCCGGCGGCCTGGTGTTACCCGCAGACGTTCGCCGAGTTCGTGGCGATCCGCGGCTGGTTCGCGTTCTACCCGACCGGGTTGGAATGCTATCGCGGCGACGAGCGTGTGACCGCTCAGCCGGGCGGCTACTACGGCGGCTGGGTGACCGCCGATCTGTGCGGACCGATCAAGGGCGAGCCAGGCAGCGGCGCCTGGTGAGCGGCTTCCGGCTCAGGGACGTCGAGATCTTCCGGCCTTACCCGGACGAGGTGCCCTGGGATCTGCTGGCCGAGGCCGGGGTCGCGGAGGAGACTCTGGCCGGCGTGCTCGAGCTCAACTTCGTGCGCGTCGCCAAGCTCGCAGTCAAGGTCATCGGCGCCTACGCCATTCGCCCGCTGTCGCCCACCTCGTTCGAGCTGGTGGGTCTGATCGTCGCGGACGGCTACCGGCGCCGAGGCCTGGGGCGCTGGCTGCTCGGCCACGCGATCGGGCTGGCGGAGACCAAGGGCGGGCGCGAGGTGCTCGCCCGCGGCGAGGGCGGCCGGCGGTTCCTCGAGCGCATGGGCTTCGCAGCCGCCACGGACGGCGTCCGGCTGGTCCTTACCCCGGAGTGACGAGCGTCAGGCGGCCGCGTTCACGGGAGGCCCGACGTAGAGGGCCTGGGGTCGAACGATGCGGTTGTCCACCCGGCTCTCGATGAAGTGCGCGAGGTAGCCGTACACCCGCGCCATGCCGAACAACGCGGTGAAGAACCGTGGCGGCACGCCGAGCACCCGGAACACCAGACCCTTGTAGAACTCGACGTTGGCATAGAGATCCTTGTCGCGCTCGGCCATGCGCTCGGTGAAGCGGGCTTCGATGGCTTCCAGCGTGCGGAAGGTCACCTCGTGCGCGGTGCCGGCGGCCAGCCGTCCGGCCAGGCTCTTGAGGTGCACGGCGCGGGGGTCCACCACACGGTACTCCCGGTGACCCATACCCATCACCTTGTCGCCGTTTGCCAGGCAAGCGTCGACGAAAGCGGCCGCTGGCTCGGGGGAACCCACCCGATCCGCGGTCTCCAGCGCCGCCTGATCGGCGCCGCCGTGCAGCACGCCATGCAGGGCGCCGAAGGCCGCTGACAGGGCGTTCTCGACCGGCGCCAGGGTGCTGGCCACGACCCGCGCGGTGAAGGTGCCGGCATTGAAGCCGTGCTCGAGCTGAAGGATCTGCGCCACCTCGAATGCCTGATGCGCCTGTGGCTGTGCCGGTGCTTCGATCTGCGCCAGAAACTGGGCGATGGGATCGGCCGCGCGGATCTGCGCCACCGGGGCGCGGCGGAAGTGGGTGGCGATGAGCGCGGGCAGCTTTGCGGCGACGGCAAAGCCCTGGGCGGCGTCGCCGTAGCTGGAAAAAGCCTCCGTGGGATCGAGCAGCGGCGTCAGCGCCTGGAGAACGTGCATCGGGTGCACCGATTCCGGCAGGGCGAGCACCAGCTGCGCTTCCCGCTCGGACAGGGTGCCATGGGCCACCAGCTCGCGGCCGAAGTCCGGGTCGAAACTGCCCGTTGCCACCAGCGCGGCGACCTCGGCGAACGGCCGGTGCACCAGCGCGCCGATGTCGTGACCGCGATAGGACAGCTGGCCGCGGACACCGTCCACCAGACTCACCGCGGTGGTGTCCACGACCACGCCGTCGAGACCCTTGTGAATTTCCATGCTTCGCCCCTCGTGTTTGCCGTCTTTCGATCGGCCCCCAGCCTAGGCTCCGGGACATCGACCATGCCAGCGGCCGCTGCTTCTACCCGCAGTAGCGCCGCTAATGGATAAGGCGCGCTGATGGATCGATAAGTTGGTCGGGTCGGCGGGCCGCTGCTACTCTCAGCCGATGCAGATCGAGCGCAATGAGATTCGCGTGTTCGCGGCGGTGGTCGAGGAAGGCGGCTTCAGCCGCGCCGCCGAGCGTCTGCACATCTCCCAGTCGGCGGTGAGCCAGACGATCGCGAATCTCGAGCACAAGCTCGACACCCGGCTGCTGCTGCGCAAGGGCCGGCCGCGGCTGACCGAGGCGGGCAAGCGGCTGTTCAGCTTTGCCCAGACGCTGAGCAACGAAGAGGAGCGGACCCTGGCGGACATCCAGCGGATCCGCACCGGGGCGCTGTCGACGTTGAATCTGGCCATGAACAGCGTGGTGAGCCGGGTGCACGGCCGCGCCCTGATGCTGGAGTTCTGCGAGCGCAACCCGCTGACCCGACTCAAGCTCGACGTGGCGCCGAGCCGCGAGATCATCTACGGCGTAGAGGAGGACCGCTGGGAGCTCGGGTTCGGCCCGTTTCAGCACACGATGCCCGGCCACTTCGCGACCACCCCGTTCTTCACCGAGGTCAGGCAGCTGGTGGTGCACGAAGCGCACCCGCGCTTCGCGGCGCTGAAGCAGGACCCCAATGCCGAGCTCGGCGGCACCACGCTGCTCACCTCCTACCTGGACGACGCCAGCAAGCGCCAGGGCCAGGAGCAGCGGCTGCGTAACCAGTTCGCCAGCGTCTGGGAGGTCAGCAACCTGGAGCTGCGCCTGGCGCTGGCCGAGGCGGGCAAGGGCGTGACCTATCTGTCCAGCCTGCTGCTCGACCAGCTGGGCGGCTTCCACCCCATCGATGGCCTGGAGATCTCCCGCTTCGAGCGCGAGGTGGGGCTGTACTACCAGCGTCACCGGGCCCTGTCGGAGGGGGCCCGGCGCTTCATCGCCATCTGCGAAGGCTACTTCGCCGGGCGCTGACGGCCGGCGGGGTCAGTGGGGAACGTTGTCGATGCGGGCCGCCCGGCCGAGATAGCCGCCGTGATGGCGCAGCCCGTAGTCTTCCCGGGTAACGCCTTTGACCTCCAGCAGCGCCAGGGCGATCGCGTCGCTGATGGCGAGCATCACCGCCATGCTGGCGCTCGGGGTCAGGCCGAGCGGGCACGGCTCTTCGATCACCCCCATGTCCAGCACGAAGTCCGCCAGGTCACGCAGCTCGGAGTCGGGATGCGAGGTGATGCCGATCACGGTCGCCACGCCGAGATGTCGCGCCAGCTCGAGGATCTCCAGCACCTCGCGGCTCTTGCCGCTGGTGGAGAAGGCGATCAGGACGTCGTTGGCGCTCACCAGGCCGAGATCGCCGTGGGCGGCCTCGGCGGGATGGATGAAATCCGCCGGCGTGGCGGTAGAGCAGAGGGTGGCGGCGAACTTGCGGGCGATGTGTCCGGCCTTGCCGATCCCGGTGGTGAGCACCTTGCCCTGGCAGGCGGCCAGGACGCGCACCGCGCGCTCGAAGTCGTCGTCAATCTGCACCTGGGCGATGGCCTCGGCTTCGGCCGCGAGCACCGCCCGCATCCGCTCTTTGATCTCCATGTCGGGATCGCCGTGTGGCATTGGGGGGCGAATAGTGGCATATGACGGGGACGGTGCAACACCGCACCGCGACTGCGTTTCATGCATACCGGAGGTGCCGTGAGCAAGAACGCTCGAGCCGATCTGCTGCCCAGGCCGGCCCGCGACGAGCGGGTGGACGGCGCGGCGCTGGCGGGCACCGTGCGCTTCGAGCCGGTGTTCACGGCTGTTACCAGCACCCGCCTGGAGCAGGCTGCGGCGCGGGCGTTGCGGGCGTGCGGCCGGGACCGCGGCGCCGCGGCGCTGCCGCTCACCGTGGACTGTGGTGCTGCGGGCGCGGCGTTCCCCGCCCTGGACGACGACGAGTCCTACGTGCTCGCGCTCGATGACCGCGGCGTGCGGATAACGGCTGCTGAGGAATGGGGCGTGCTGCGCGGCCTGGCGACGTTGACCCAGCTGTGCTCGGGGTCCGAGCCGCTGCCCGCCCGGCGCATCGTCGACGCGCCGCGCTTTCCCTGGCGCGGGCTCATGCTCGACGTCGCCCGCCACTTCCTGCCGCTCGAGGATCTGCTGCGGACCCTCGACGCCATGGCGATCTTCAAGCTCAACGTCCTGCATCTGCACCTGTCCGACGACCAGGGATTCCGTTTCCCCAGCCAACGCTTTCCGGCGCTGCCGAGCGCGCGGCACTACCGGCTTGCCGAGCTCGATACGCTGGTGCGCAGCGCGGCCGATCGGGGCATCCGGGTGGTGCCGGAGCTGGACGTGCCCGGCCACACCGCGAGCTGGCTGGCCGGCTACCCCGAATGGGGCAGCGGCGGACAGGGGTCGTCGAGACGCTTTGGCGTTCACCGGGCCTGCCTGGACCCGACCCGCGGCGCGGTGCGCGCCGCGGTAGCGACGCTGTTCTCTGAGGTGGCGGCGTGTTTTCCCGATCGGTACGTGCACTTCGGCGGGGACGAGGTGCATCCGCAGGCGTGGTCGCAGGATCCCCAGATCGCCGCCTACATGGCCCGCCACGGGCTCGCCGACAGCGCCGCGCTGCAGGCGCGCTTCACCGCCCACGTGGTTTCGGTCCTGACGGATCTTGAGCGCACGCCCATCGGCTGGGACGAGGTGCTGCACCCGGACCTGCCCGCCGGCGTGGCGGTGCAGGCGTGGCGCGGTGTCACCGCCCGGGACCGGGCGCTGCGCGCGGGCTGCGATTGCGTGCTGTCTGCTCCCTACTACCTGGACCTTTATTACCCGGCCGATGTCCATGCTGGCTTCGATCCGGGGGCGCCGGAAGCCGAGCTGCTGGCGCGGGAGGACGCCCTGCTCGAGGATCCGCGTTTCGCCCACGTCGCGGCCGGTATGGCCTGGACCCGGCAGTGGCGGGACGCGCCCGAGCCGCCTGCGGCGACGGCCCCGGGACGGCTGCTCGGCGCCGAGGCCTGTCTCTGGTCGGAGCTGGTGAATTCGCAGGTGCTGGACGTGCGGCTGTGGAGCAGGATGCCGGCGCTGGCGGATCGCTTCTGGTCGCCGGTCAGCGCCGACCCGGGCGATCTCAGCGATCGGCTGGACCTGGCGCTTGCGCGGCTGCCGGCCTGGGCTGGTGTCGACGTGGCCGGTGATGTGGCCCGCGCTGTGCGCGCTGCCGGCGTCGAGGATGGCTGGCTGCCGCTGGTGAAACAGCTGGAACCGGTGAAGTGGTACGGTCGGCTGCTCGGCGAGGAAGCTCTGGCCGCACGTCTGCGCGGTCGCGAGATGCCCGCGTCGCGCCCGTACGACGCCGACACGCCGCTGGATCGGGTGGTGGACATGCTGCCGCCGGAGAGCCCGGCGGCGCGGCAGCTGGCTGCGACCCTGCGGGCGGCCGCGCCCGGCGATCGGGTGGCCGACGCGCAGCTGCGGGAGCTGGCCGCCAGCTGGCGCCGCCTGCCGGCGCGGGCCGGACCGGAAGAGCTGGCGGCCCCGGCGGCGGCGCTCGCCGACGTCGGCGACGCGATCCTGGCGCTGCTCGACAACGGCATCGACGTTGCCGAGGCCCGGCGTCGGCTCGAAGCCGCCGCCGTTCCGTTCGGCGAGTACCTGCTGGCGCCGCTGCCGGCGCTGCTGGCATGGCTGGAGCGGGGCAGTGGCCGAGGTTGAGCCGGCTGCCCGACGTGCCCTCGCGGCCTGGCTCGGCGACGCTGCGGGCGCCGCCCGGTTGAGCCCCCTCGGCGAAGGACACATCAACGACACCTGGCTGGTGGAAGACGCCGGCCGGCGGCTGGTGCTGCAGCGGATCAACGAGGCGGTGTTTCCGGACCCGCTCGGGATCGCCCGCAAGGTCGCCGCGGTCTCCGACCACGTCGCGGCACGGGTGCCGGTGGCCCCGCTGCTGGCGACCACGGCGGGGGACCGCTGGCTTCAGGATCGGATCGGCGTGTGGCGGCTGTGCGGCTTCATCGCCCGGTCTCGAACCCTGCAGACGCTCGCCAGCGAGGCTCAGGCCGAGGCGGCCGGGCGGGCATTCGGACGCTTTCAGCGCGCTCTGGTCGGGCTGCCCCTAGCGGTGGCCGAGCCGATCCCGGGCTTCCTCCGACTCGGGCACTACCTCGCTGAGCTCGATCGGGCCGAGAACCAGGTCCGCGCGGCGCCGGCGGCGGCCGAGGCGAAACGAATCGCCGCGGCGCTGCAGCTGATCCGCCGCCGCGGCCTGGTCGGCACGCTCGGCGAGTCCGACCGGCTCATTCACGGCGACTGCAAGCTCGACAACCTGCTGTTTCACGAGTCCCGCGACGAGGTGCTCGCCGTCATCGATCTCGATACCGTGATGCCCGGCCACTGGGCGTGGGACTTCGGTGACCTGGTGCGCTCGACGGTCACGGGCAGCGGGTTCAGCGTCTCCCGGTTCGCGGCCCTGGCCCGGGGGTTCGCGGTTGCCGCCGGGGTGTCCGGCGAGGCCGATGCGCTGGTGCTGGCACCCCGCTACCTGGCGCTGATGCTGGCGGTGCGTTTTCTCACCGATCATCTGCGCGGTGACCGCTACTTCAAGGTCGCCGGCCGCGGTGACAACCTCGAGCGCGCGTGGGCTCAGCTGCGGGTGCTGGAGGATCTCGAGCGCCACGAGGGCGAGATGCGGGCCGCGGTCGCCGCGCTCCCCTAGCCGCCGGTCAGGCAGCGGTGCTGAGGATCAGGTTGACGAACAGGATCATGCCCAGGACGAACAGGACGGTGAAGACGATGCCGGCAACGATGAAATGCGACGCTTTGCCGAGCCTGAAGTCCCGCTCCCGGTTGCGCCTGGACTGGACGCCGAAGGCGCTGGCGAGGGTGCTGCCAACCACCTGGCGGAGCGTCAGCGCAGCGCCCTGGTTGCCGCGTTCCGACGAGTCCTCGGCGGTTTCGGCAGGATCATTCATGGCGGCAAAGTATAGCGCAGTTGCGATGGCGGGAAGCGCAGTGCCATGATCGGCAGATGAAGATGCCAGCCGATGTTTGCTTCTGCCACGAAGGGAAGACACCCATGAAGATGCTCCGGCTCTTGGTTGCCGCGCTGCTCGTCGTCGGCTGCGCCGGCTCGGGCCGGACGTTGCCGCTGGTGTCTGCCACCGGTGCCATATACCCTCCCGCCGCCCGGGCCGCGGGCCAGGAAGGTTACGTGGTGGTCCGCTACGACGTGGATGCCGCCGGCCGGGTGTTCAATGCCCGGGTGGTGGAAGCGGCGCCGAGAGGCGTGTTCGATGAGGCGGCTCTGGCGGCGATTTCCCGCTGGCGGTTCCGCGCGCCGCCGGCCGAACAGGCTCCCGTCACCGGGCTTCAGAGCCGCCTGACGTTCAGGCTCGGCGACGCCGAACGCTACCAGGACTACTGACTACCAACCGTTCCAGTGGGTAACCGAGGCGATCGGTGGTCGTTTCGCGCGCTTGAAGTGGGTGCCCACCGTGTAGGCCACCGGCAGCAGCGCCACCTGCATGACGTTGTCCGGTAGATCGAGCAGCTCGGCGGCTTCCTTCTCCGCGCCCAGGTGGAGGGTGGTCAGCGCCGAGCCGAGCCCCCGCGCCCGCAGGGCCAGCTGGAAGCTCCAGACGGCGGGAAAGATGGATCCGTACAGTCCGGCGAGCATGGGCAGCGGCGTGTCCTTGGGCGGCCGCCCTTCGACGCAGGGGATGACGTGCACGGGCACCTCGTGCAGATGCTCGGCAAGATACACGGCGGAGCTGAACACCCGCTTGGTCTGCTTGTCGCCGCGCTTGTCGGCTTCGGCGCCGGCCGCGGTCAGGTACGCATCGGCGTTGCGCTTGTACATCTCCGCCAAGGCCTTGCGCTTCTCCGCGTCGTCTACCACGACCCAGCGCCAGGTTTGGCTGTTGGATCCGGTCGGCGCCTGAACCGCCAGCTCGAGGCATTCCTCGATGACCGGGCGGGGCACGTCGCGGCTCAGGTCCAGGCGCTTGCGGACCGCGCGGGTAGTGGCGAGCAGTTCGTCGGTCATATGGACATCGAATTCCATGGTTTCCCCTGTGGCTGTGCTGGCGTTCTTTCGGCAGTTTACATCCGGCACGGGCGCGCCGGCCTTACGGCGCGCAGGGTATCATGCCGGGCCGGTTGTTCGTTCGAACGAGGAGTTGTCATGGTCAAGGAGGCCTGGTCTTTGCGGGATCTGGCACTGGTCGTGCCGCTCGGCGTTCTGATCTGCGGCAGCGCGGCGCCGCCCGCCGCTGCGGCTGAGCCAGCGGCTGCACCGGTGACGGTGCCGGAGCGCATCGAGTCTGCGGCCCGGAGCCTGGAGGACCGGGTCATCGCCTGGCGCCGGGACATCCATCAGCACCCGGAGCTCTCCAACCGCGAGACCCGCACAGCCGCGCTGGTGGCCGACCACATGCGGGCGCTGGGCATGGAGGTCACCACCGGGGTGGCCCACACCGGTGTGGTGGGGGTGCTGCGGGGCGGTGCGGCGGGCGCCGACGGAGGCGCGGTGGTGGCGTTGCGCGCTGACATGGACGCGCTGCCGGTGGTCGAACGCACCGGTCTGCCTTACGCGTCGACGGCGCGCAGCACCTACAACGGCCAGGAGGTCGGGGTGATGCACGCGTGCGGCCACGACAACCACGTGGCGATTCTCATGGGTGCTGCAGAGGTGCTGGCGGGCATGCGGGCGGAGCTGCCGGGAACGGTCAAGTTCATCTTCCAGCCGGCGGAGGAAGGACCGCCCGCCGGAGAGGACGGCGGCGCTGCCATGATGGTCCGCGAAGGGGTTCTGAAAAACCCGGACGTGGATGCCATCTTCGGCCTGCACATCAGCCAGGGCGACGCGGTGGGGCAGATCAGCTACCGGCCGCGCGGAGCCATGGCCAGCGCCCAGCGTTTCGAGATCCGGGTTCAGGGCCGCCAGACCCACGGCGCTCAGCCCTGGGCCGGCGTCGACCCCATCGTCGTCGGCGCTCACATCGTGACCGCACTGCAGACCGTGGTCAGCCGGCAGCTGGAGCTCACCCGGGGTCCGGTGGTGGTGACCATCGGGACCTTTCACGCCGGGGTGCGCAACAACATCATTCCCGACTCGGCGGAGCTCACCGGAACCATCCGCAGCTTCGATCCGGGAATGCGGGCGCAGATCCACGAACGCATCGAGCGCATTGCCGGCTCGGTGGCGCAGGCCATGGGCGCGGAGGCGACGGTGTCCATCGATCCCGGCGTGCCGGTCACCTACAACGACGAGGCGCTCACGGAAGCCATGCTGCCGACGCTGCGGTCGGTCTATGGGGCCGGCAACGTCCGCCTCGGCGACCCCATTACCGGCGCCGAGGACTTCGCCGTCTATCAGGAGGCGGTGCCGGGGCTGTTCTTCTTCATCGGCGGGCGGCCGGCCGACGTGCCGCTGGCCCAGGCGATTCCCAATCACTCGCCGCTGTTCTACGTGGACGAGGGCGCGCTGGTTCTCGGGGTGGAGGCGATGAGCCGGCTCGCCGTCGACTACCTCGCTCAGGCTGGAGAGTCCTGATCCAACCCGGATGCCCGCTGCGACTGGCCGAAGTCGCCGGCATCGGCCAGGAACACCAGCTCCTGCGCCGTGCTCGTCCGCCCCAGCAGCGCGTTGCGATGGGGGAAGCGCCCGAACCGCTGGACAATGTCGCGATGCTGCTGGGCGTGCCGCAGGAACACGCCGGTCAGGTGCTTCTGCCCTGCCGGGGTGGCGTCCCGCAGGGCCGCAAACAGACCCACCGAGGTGTGCTGATCGACCCGGGACTCCGCGTGCTCGAACGGCAGGTAGACGAACACCCGCTCATCGAGTGCCAGGGTCTGATCTTCGCCTGACGCCACCAGGGCGCGGGCGGTCTCCAGTGCCAGCGGGTCGGTGGCGAAGGCTGCCGCGTGGCCGCGGTGGATCTGCCGGGCGAGCTGGTCGCAGACTAGGATCAGCGCCAGCGCCTCCCGGGGCGTGTCTCGCCAGCCGGACAGCGCACCGGCGGCGGCCGCGTCGAGCAGCTCGCCGAAGCGTCGGGTGATCTCGTGGTCGCGCTGCGCGTCCGCGTTGAACCAGGACCGCCGCACGGGATCGGCGGCGAACCCTTCGCGGAGCTCACCGAACCAGAAGTCGAGAACCGCGCGGGCCCGGCCGTCCACTACAGACCCCAGCACTCCAGGTCGTTGGCGAAGATCAGCGGACCGTCGTAGCTGGTTTCGATGGCCTTGCGGCTCACCGACTCGAGCCCCCGGGTCCGGTTGGTGCGATGGCCCAGAATCACCATGCGCGCGCCCGCGGCGGCCGCGATCTCGCCGATCTTGCCGGGCGTGACGTGCAGATCGAGGGCTTCGCCCCGGGTCCCCTCGGTGATGGCGTGATGGATCACCAGGGCGTCGGCGTCTCTGGCGAACTCGCGCACCTGGTCGCCGCGGTTGTTGAAGTCGCCGGTGAAGACGATGGTCATGTCGCCGATATGAGCGCGCCAGGCCAGGGCGGGAATCGGACCGTGATGCACGGGAATGGCCGCGAGGCGCAGGTTCTCGCTGCCGAACCCCGACCACTCGCGGCGTCCGGTCGCGGGCACGTTGCGCACGCTGACCTTGTAGCCACCGCTGTTGCGGAACGTGAGGAACTCGGCGAGATGGGCAAACACGCCCTCGGCGCCGATCATCCGTTCGACGAAGGTAGCGGTGTCCGGATACGGTCCGGCCCCATCGGGACCGAGCACCGGCAGCAGGCGATCACGCCCGGCGAAGCGGGATCCCTGGATGAACGCCGGGAAGTCCGCCGCGTGATCGGCCTGAAGGCTGGTGAAGACGATGGCGTCGAGATCGGCAAAGCGGCCGCCGGCTTTGTCGAAGGCGACGGAGGAGCCGGGCGCGGTGTCCACCAGCAGTCGCGCCTTGCCGTCCTGGAATACCAGGTAGCCGGGCCCGCCCTGACCGTCGTCGAGCTCAGGACCGCCGGCGCCGAGGATCTGGATCCAGACGCCGGCGTCGCCGCAGAATGGTGTCTGATCCTGCGCGCTCGCGCCGTAGGCGGCGGCGGGGAAGACGGAGGTGCAGACGAGCAGCGCCGAGGTGAGGAAAAACGACGTCACGGGGTTGGCGGAACGCATGGTTCAGTCCTCGCTGTCGCCGTCGAGCACATCCAGCTCGGTCAGCATCGCGCTGGCCGACGCCTCGTCCGGCATCCGCCAGTCGCCCCGTGGAGACAGGCTCACCGTGCCGACCTTGGGCCCCGGCGGCATCGTGGTGCGCTTGAACTGCTGGGTGAAGAAGCGGCGCAGGAACAGCGCCAGCCAGTCGCGGATCTCCCCGGGCCGGTAGCGGCCGGCGAAGGCGAGACAGGCGAGGTGGTAGATCTTGGCGGCGCCGGCGCCGTTGCGCACGCAGTGGAACAGAAAGAAATCGTGCAGCTCGTAGGGTCCGATGATGTCCTCGGTGCGCTGGCTCACTCCCTGCGGCTCGGCAGTCAGCAGCTCCGGAGAGATCGGTGTCGAGAGCACCCGCTCGAGAACGTCCGCGAGCGCCGCGGACGCGCGGTGGCGCGCGTACCAGCGCACCAGATATTTGACCATGGTCTTCGGCACGCTGGCGTTGACGTTGTAGCTGGCCATGTGATCGGCGTTGTAGGTGCACCAGCCGAGGGCAAGTTCTGACAGATCGCCGGTGCCCACCACGATGCCGCCATGATTGTTGGCGTAGTTGAACAGGATCTGGGTGCGCTCCCGGGCCTGAGCGTTCTCGAACACCACGTCGGCGCTGTCTTCGTGGGCGAGGTCGTGCAGATGCTGGCGCACCGCGGCGTCGATGTGGATCTCGGTCAGGTGAATGCCGCCCGCCCGGGCAAGCTGGTGCGCCGTGGTCAGGGTATGGTCGCTGGTCCCGGGTCCCGGCAGGGTCAGCGCGTGCAGGCGATCGTGGCCGCGACCGAGCTTGTCCAGCGCGTCCAGGCATACCAGCAGCGCCAGGGTGCTGTCGAGGCCGCCGGACAGGCCGAGCACCAGCGTTTCGCTGGTCGAGGCGAGCAGCCGGCGCGCCAGCCCGGTGGCCTGGATGCGCAGAATTTCCGAGGCGTGGGCGTCGAACTCGGCTTCGTCCGTCGGCACGAACGGGTGGGGGTCGATGGCCCGGTAGAGGCCCTGCAGCGGCAGCGCCGCGGCGATGGCGTCGATCCTCCGGTACGGGCCCGGGCGCGGCGCATTGGCGAACGAGTTGTTCTGCAACCGGTCGTGGCGCAGGCGCTCCGCGTCCACTTCCGTCACCAGGATCTGCGCGTCGAAGGCGAACCGCTCGCTCTCCGCCAGGGTCTGGCCGTTCTCGCAGGCGATCAGATGGCCGCCGAAGACCATGTCCTTGGTGGACTCCAGCGGACCGCTGCTGGCGTAGAGGTAGCCGCAGATGCCGCGCGCGCTGGCCATGCGCACCAGGCTTCGGCGGTAGTCGGCTTTGGCAACCAGCTCGTTGCTGGCGGAAGGGTTGAGAATCAGCTCGGCCCCGGCCAGGCAGTGGTCGATGCCGGGGGCGTGGGGTGCCCAGAGGTCCTCGCAGATCTCGATGCCGACGTGGATGGGACCGACCCGGAACAGCTGTTCCGGGCAGATGCGGAAGCTGCCGAGCTCGGGATCCTCCACGCTTTCGTCGATGCCGGCGCCGGAGACGAACCAGCGGCGCTCGTAGAACTCGCCGTAGTTGGGTTGGACGGTTTTCGGCACCATGCCTTTCACGGTTCCGCCCGCCAGCACCGCCGCGCAGTTGAGCGGCCGGCCGTCGCCGCTGACCCAGGGCAGTCCCACCACACAGACCAGTTCCCGCGCTGCGGCGGCTAGGGTCACTAGCGCTTCCCGGGTGCGCCGCCGCAGGCTGGTGCCGAAGAACAGGTCCTCACAGGAGTAACCCGTCAGCGCGAGCTCGGGAAATAGCGCCAGGCTCACGTTGTCACGGGCCAGAGACCGCAGATGGGCGGCGATACGCTCGGCATTGCCTACCGGATCGGCGAGCGCCAGCGCCGGCGCCACCGCGGCGACCCGGACGAACCCGAGCTCCTTGTAGTCTGGGGTCGTGGTCATGGCCGCAGAGTCTAGCAGGCCGGGTCCCGCAACTGGACCTGGGTCGCCGGTGCCGGCCACGCGCACTCGCCTTTTCGGAACAAAGTGTAGAAAATCCGGGGCTCGACATTTCTCAGGGGAAGTCCATGAACTTCGAGTTTTCCGAAGACCAGAACATGCTGAGAGACCAGGCGCGGCGGTTTCTCGGCGAGCACTGTCCGCCCGGCGTCGTCCGCAAGGTGCTGGAGAGCGACGCCGACCACGACCCGGAACTGTGGAAGAGGATCGTCGAGATGGGCTGGACGGCGGCGGTGATCCCGGAGGAACTCGGCGGGCTCGGACTGTCCTACCTGGAGCTCTGCGTGATCGCTGAAGAGCTCGGTCGCGCGTGCGCGCCGGTGCCGTTCTCGTCCTCGGTGTATCTGGCGACGGAGGCCCTGCTGCTCGCCGGCAGCACGGAGCAGAAGGAGACCTGGCTGCCGAAACTGGCAGCCGGCGAGGCCATCGGTACCTTCGCGCTGGCCGAAGGCGCGGGCGAGACGACGGCGAAATCGCTGGCGACCAAGGCCACCCGGGGCAAGCTCTCGGGTAGCAAGATCCCCGTGCCCGATGCGGGGATCGCCGATCTGGTGGTGGTGCTGGCGCGTCACGGCAGCGGGGATGGCGGCGCGCTGTACCTGGTCGCCACGGATCAGGCCGGCGTGTCCGTGACGCCGGTGCCTACGGTCGATCCGACCCGCGGCCACGGCAAGCTGACCCTGGACGGCGCCGCCGGGGAAGCGCTCGGCAAGCCCGGCGAAGGCTGGGCGCTCACCGAAAAACTGCTGAATCGGGCCGCGGTGCTGTTTGCCTGGGAACAGGTCGGCGGCTCCCAGGCGGCGCTGGAGCAGGCGCGCGAGTACGCGCTGGGCCGCTATGCGTTCGGCCGCCCCATCGCGTCGTATCAGGCGATAAAGCACAAGCTGGCGAACATGTACGTGAAGAACACGCTGGCGCAGTCGAACTGCTATTTCGGCGCCTGGGCGCTGAACACCGATGCGGCGGAGCTCCCGGTGGCCGCCGCCACCGCGCGGGTGTCCGCTACCCAGGCCTACTACTTTGCCTCCAAGGAGAACATCCAGACCCACGGCGGGATGGGATACACCTGGGAATTCGACTGTCAGTTCTACTACCGGCGCGCCAAGCTGCTGTCGGTGGCCCTCGGCAGCGAACGGCAATGGCAGGACAAACTCATCAACGCGGTCGAGCGCAGCAACGCCGCCTGATTCGAATAGCGAGGAGTTGAAGCATGGATTTCAAAGATACCCCGTCCGAAGCCAAGTTCCGTAAAGAAGCGCGAGCCTGGCTGAAAGGCAATGTGCCGAAGAAGGCCGAGTTGAAGGGCAAGAACTACATCGATCAGGCCAAGCTGTGGCAGAAGCGCAAGTACGACGCCGGCTGGGCGTGCATCACCTGGCCCAAGGAGTACGGCGGCCGCGGCGCCTCCGCCATCGAGCAGGTGATCTGGAACCAGGAGGAGTCGAAGTACGAGGTACCCGGAGGCGTGTTCAGCATCGGCCAGGGCATGGCCGCGCCGACGCTGATGGCCTGGGCGGACGACGAGGCGAAGGCGAAGTACCTGCCGAGGCTGGCCAGCGGCGAGGACATCTGGTGTCAGCTGTTCTCCGAGCCGGCCGGCGGTTCCGACCTGGCGGCGCTACGCACCCGGGCGGTGAAGGACGGCGATGAGTGGGTGGTGAACGGGCAGAAGATCTGGACCTCCGGTGCCCACTACTCTGACTACGGGATCCTGGTGCTCCGCACCGACCCGAATGTGCCGAAGCACAAGGGCCTGACCTACTTTTATCTGGACATGAAGAGCCCGGGCATCGAGATCAAGCCGATCAAGCAGATCTCTGGCGATGCCAATTTCAACGAGGTCTACTTCACTGACGTGCGCATTCCGGACAGCCAGCGCCTCGGCGAGGTCGGCCAGGGCTGGCAGGTGGCCTTGACCACGCTGATGAACGAGCGCGCGTCGATCGGTGCTGGCGGCGTGAACGTCGGCTTCGACTCGGTGTTCAAGCTGGCCCAGAAGGTGAACATCGACGACAAGCCGGCCATCGAAAACGACGCGGTGCGGGCGAAGCTCGCCGACTGGTACTGCCAGGAGGCCGGGCTGCGCTACACCTCCTACCGCACCCTGTCTGCGCTGTCCCGGGGTGACACGCCGGGGCCGGAGAACTCCATCGGCAAGCTGGTGGGCGCGCCCAAGACTCAGGACATGGCGTCGTTCGCCATGGATCTGCTCGAGCAGTCGGGGGCCATCTGGGACGACAAGTTCGCCGCCGAGAAGGGCCTGTTCCAGGGCACCTACATGAGTATCCCGGGGCTGCGGATTGCCGGCGGTACTGACGAGATCATGGCCAACATCATCGCCGAGCGGGTGCTGGGATTGCCCCAGGAGCCGCGCATGGACAAGGGCATCCCGTTCAACGAGGTTCCCACCGGCGCCTAAGGCAGGTGCCGGCCGTTAACCTTTAACCTTTTCCCAGGTCGGCGGGGATTAGATCTAGTCCTTCGGCGAAAGGGTTAAAGGTTAATGCCCGGCACTTAGCGGCGGGGGAGGTCGTCGCGGACATCGAATCCGGGCAGACGCTCGCGCCAGTAGACGTGGCTTTCCGGCGCGAAGTCGCCCGGGTCGTCGAAGGTCGGTACGAACAGGTGGATCTCGCCGGGAAAGCGTTCCGGGGCGGCGTAGTACAGCGGGGTCCCGCAATCGCGGCAGAAGCCGCGCTCGACCCCCGGTGACGACGCCCGGGTTGCCGGCTCGCCATTGACGAAGCGGACCCGCTCGCGCAGAAACCCGGCGTACAGGCTCACCGGCGACGCGGTCTGGCGCTGGCAGTCACGGCAGTGGCAGTAGGCCGTCCACTTCGGCGCGCCGCTGGCTTCGAACCGCACCGCCCCGCACTGGCAGCCGCCGGCGTGTACCGGGCTAGAGGAGCTCGACGGCATCGCCGGCGCGGATCCGACCGCCGTGTTGCACTGACGCGTACACCCCGAGGTTGCCGTCGTTGTGCCGCACCAGAGCGCGCATGACTCTGGGCTCCCTGGGCACGCCGCCGAACCCATGGGTGGTCATGATGCAGCGCGGGCAGACCATTTCGACCTTTACCGTGGCGTCTCCCAGGCGCAGGGTCCGACCCACCCAGGCGTTTTCCACGAACCCTTCGTCGTCGCAGTCCACCACCAGGTTGGGACGGAAGCGGCGCTGGTCGAAGTCCGCCTCGATGCCTGCGGCTGCGGCCCTGGCAGCGAGCGCGCGCAGGCTGCTGCGGGTGATGATCAGCAGCGGGAAAGCATCGAAGTAGGTGCCGGGCGGGGTGTGATGGGTGGCGAGCACTTCCGGAAACCGGGACAGGTCCGGGAGCGGCTCGTCTTCCGTGCGCCCGAACACGGCACGCAGCGCGCTCTCCATATCGACGCCGTCCGGCGGCGCCTCCCGCCGGTAGTGATCCAGGCGGTCCGCCGGCAGCAGCGGCCACAGCGACACACGATGTCCCAGCGCCCGGCTGAGGGTCTCGTCGATCGCGCCGGAGGCGCTGGACAGGCCCTCCGCCGGGTCGTCGCTGGCCAGGGTGATGTGCACCTCCGGCGAACGATTCTCCGGATCCGGCTCCTGATGGAAGCGCGCGCGCATGCTCATCAGCCCGGGCAGGCGCTTGGCGCCGGTGAGCCCGCCACGGGTCTCGTCTCGCAGCGCCCATGCGCGATCCCCCGGGATGCCGGCGTCGCTTAGCCGGGTCTGCATGAGGCGCTCGCCCTGCATGCTCTTGACCGGGTAGCGATGGATCTCGGCCAGCCGCACGGCGCTCAGTGCAGGGTCTGGGGAGGAACTTCCAGATCGCGCCCCAGCTCTTCGGCCTTCTCGAGAATGCGCGCGATCAGCGCTCCAGCATCGGATGAGAAGCTGAAGCCCACGGCGGTGGTGGAGGTCAGCTCGCGGATGGGGGTGGCGAGCTCCGCCTCGTGGCGAGCCCGTTCGAGTTCGCGGCGGATGCGCAGAAAGTAGGCGCGCTGGGTCGCGCTGCCCTCCGCGTCGAGCTGAGTGATCAGCCGATCGAGCAGCGGTGCGATCTCGTTTCGAACAGAAGCCGTACGCCGCACGTCTGTCTCCTGAGCCGTCGGCGGAATTGTGAACTGTCCGGGGCGGCTTGGCCAGAGGACCGCTGCGGCCCGCTGGCCGGCGGCTCAGGCGGCGAGGAGCAGACCCAGATAGCCGGCGTAGCCGAGCAGGAACACGCCACCTTCGGCCCGGCTCAAGCGCTTCCCCGTGGCTGAAAACCAGAGCAGCAGCAGCGTTGCGCCCAGCATGAACCAGATGTCCAGCCGCAGGATCTCCGCGGGCACGGACACCGGCTGAACCAGCGTGGTGACGCCGAGGATGCCGAGCACGTTGAAGATGTTGCTGCCCACGATGTTGCCGTAGGCGATGTCGGGCTGGCGCCGAACTGCCGCGGTGACCGAGGTCACCAGCTCCGGCAGCGAGGTCCCGACGGCCACGATCGTCACGCCGATGACCACCTCGGACACCTGCCAGGCCCTGGCCAGCTCGATGGCGGCGCCCACCAGCAGGTCGGCGCCGGCGATGGTGAGGATGAGCCCCCCGATTGCGAGCGCGAGGCCGGCGCCGAGACGGTGCGGCGTCGGTCCGCCGATGATCGCGGAATCGGCGGTGTCGGCGGTCGTCGCGGAATCGGTGCGCTGACTCCGGAAAGCCATGGCCAGGTAGCCGGCCAGCATCAGCAGCAGCAGCGTGCCGCTGACCCTGCCGGCATCCCCCATGACCACGACGGCCAGGCAGGCCAGCGCTGCCGCCAGCACCACGCTGCCGTCCCGTCGCAGCACCGAGGGCGCCACGGCAATGGGCATGATCAGGGCGGACAGGCCGAGGATCAGCAGGATGTTGGCCGTGTTGCTGCCGACGACGTTGCCGACGGCGATCCCGGAGGCGCCGAGGAAGGCGGCCTCGAGGCTGGTGACGAGCTCAGGCGTGGAGGTGCCGAAGCCGACCAGGGTCAGGCCGATGATCAGCGGCGATATGCCGAACCGCAGCGCCACGGCGACCGCTCCGCGCACCAGCAGATCGCCGCCGAGGACCAGCAGCCCGAGACCGAGGGTCAGGGTCAGATAGGTCATGGTCGCTCCGCAGTGCCTGCCGGAATCCTGACATCTCGATCTTCCGGTGGCGACCCGTGTTCGCGGCGTCGGCGGGGGCGTATGATTCGCGCCGCTGTCGACCCCGTGGGGATTCGAATCGTCTTGCGGACCTACCGTTTCAATTTCATGGGCTGGCGTCACCCGGCGACCGTGGTCTCGCTGGTTCTGGTGCTGCTCTCCGTTGCCGGGCTGGGGTGGCGCGGGCTGAACTTCGGCATCGAGTTCACCGGCGGCGCGCTGTTCGACGTGCAGTTTCCGGCCGCGGAGCGGCTCGACGCCATGCGCGGCGCGCTTGCGGCCGCTGGTTTCGGCGACGCGCTGGTGCAGGCCGCGGGATCCGATCGCGACGTGGTGATCCGGATTCCGGCGGCGCAGCAGGCGGATGTGGGTGCCCTGGCGGGCGCGCTCGAAGCCGTCGTGGCCGGATTGCAGCCAGGCGCCCGGATCCTCAACTTCGAAGTGATCGGCCCGGCGATCGGCGAGGAGCTGCGGGACTCTGCGGGACTCGGGGCGCTGGCCTCGTTTGCCGCGGTGGGCATCTACATCATGTTCCGCTTCGCCGGCAAGTTCGCCGTCGGCGCGACGGTGGCGCTGATCCACGACGTGCTGGTCACCCTGGGTTTCTTCGTCGTCACCGGCCTCACTTTCGACATGCCGGCGTTCGCGGCGGTGCTCGCCATCATCGGCTACTCGCTCAACGACACCATCGTGGTCTATGACCGCGTTCGCGAAAACCTGCGCGGCATGCGCAACGCCACGCCTGCAGATGCCATCAACCGATCCCTGAACCAGACCCTGGAGCGTACCCTGGCCATGTCGGGCACCACCTTGGTGACCGTGTTCGCGCTGCTGCTGTTCGGGGGCGACGCGCTGCGGAGCTTTTCCGCGGCGCTGGTGGTCGGCGTGGTGGTGGGCACCTACTCGTCAGTTTACGTGGCCTCGAGCCTGCTGCTCACCATGGGCGTCGACCGACTGAGCCTGCTGCCGCCGTCGGTGGACGACAAGGAGGCCACGCCGTGACGCCGTGACCCGGGTGGCGTCGTCGCGGCTCAGGGTGCTGCCGGTGCCGGCAGTGCGCGGATCAGATCGCTGGCGCGGGCCAGCACGACGTCGGCCCCGGCGTGCTCCAGTGCGGTACCGTTGCTGCTGCCGGTGAGCACGCCGATGCAGTAGAGCCCGCGGGCCTTGCCGAGGTGCATGTCGAGCTGGCCGTCTCCCACCATCAGCGCGTGAGCCGGTTCCTGGTCGAGCGCGGTCAGCGTGTGACTGAGGTGGCGCACGTCGGGCTTGAGGTGAGGCACGTCGTCGCGGGCGAACAGCCGATCACAGAAGCTCTCCAGGTCCGGAAACACCGCCAGCACCGCATCGCGGCAGTTCCGGGTGATCACCGCCAGCGCCTTGCCGTGATCGCGCAGCGCTGCGAGCGTGCCTCGGGCGTCCTGGAACGGCTGGGTGCGCCGGGCCGCCTCGACCTCGTAGTCGCGGATCAGTCGGTGACCGTCGCGGTGCAGCTTTGCTGCGGCGTCAGGGTCCTGCCTGCTGAGCCAGGCCGAGCCGGCGTCGAGGATCTCCACGATGTAGCGGTCCTCGAACGCCGCCTCCGGGACCCCGCGGGCACGGGCGAGGGCGGCGACCCGGCGGCGCAGATTCGGCAGGTCGAGGTTCGGCGCCAGAGTGCCGTCGAAATCGAACAGCACCGCCCGGGCGCTGCGCACGCGGTCGTGCCAGGCCGGCCGGGCGTCGGCTTTCACAACGCCACCGCATGCCATGCGGCTACCGCGCTCCGTGCGGCCACGGCCTTCATGATGCGCTGGTACTCATGATCCGTGCGCTAGTTCGCGGTCGTGCCGTCGGTGGCGCCGGGCCCGGTGCCATCCTGATCGGCACGGCGGATGAAGCGTTTCTTGCGGCGATAGGGGAACACGTCCATGACCCTGCCGTCTTCGATGGCGTCCTGCAGGCCCTGCCAGTAGGCGGGATCGAACAGCTCGCCGTGCATGTCGCTGAACATCTTCTTCACCTCGGGCTTGCCGAACAGGAAGCGGCGGAACTCCTCCGGGAACACGTCGTTGGGCGCGACGGTGTACCAGGGCTCGGCCGACATCTCCTGCTCCGGCGACTCTGCTTCCGGAACCGCGCGGAAGTTGATGTCGCCGAGGTAGCAGATCTCGTCGTAGTCATAGAAGACCACGCGGCCGTGGCGGGTGATGCCGAAGTTCTTCAGCAGCATGTCGCCGGGAAAGATGTTGGCCGCGGCCAGCTGCTTGATGGCGTTGCCGTACTCATCCAGGGCGTCGACGAGCTCGGCCGGATCGGCGGTCTCGATGAACATGTTCAGCGGCGTCATCAGGCGTTCGGTGTAGACGTGGCCGATCTTGACCTGGGTGTCGTTGACCTCGACGGTCGACGGAGCCTGGCGCAGCAGCTCCTCGATCAGCTCGTCGTCGAAGCGCGCCCGCGGCAGTATCAGGTTGTGGAACTCCTGGGTGTCGGCCATCCGGCCGACGCGGTCGTGACGTTTGACGATGTGGTACTTCTGCTTCACCTCTTCCGTGGTCACCTGTTTCTGCGGCGGGAAGCGGTCCTTGATGATCTTGAAGACCGTCTGGTAGGACGGCAGCGAGAACACGGTCATGACCATACCGCGGATACCGGGAGCGATGATGAACTTGTCGTCCGAGTGCTCGAGGTGGTCCAGCAGATCGCGGTAGAAGACGGTCTTGCCGTGTTTGTGCAGGCCGATGGACGCGTACAGCTCCGAACGCTTCTTGTTCGGCAGCAGCGAGTGCAGGAAGTCCACCAGGGCGTGCGGGTAGTTGGTGTGCACCATGAAGTAGGCGCGGGTGAAGCTGAACATCACCGACAGCTCGTCCTCGTCGCAGATCAGCGTGTCGATGTAGAGCCGGCGCTGGGCGTCCAGCAGCAGCGGCAGAGCGATGGGCCAGGTCTCGCCGCGGTAGCAGAGCCGGCCCACCAGGTACGCGCCCTTGTTGCGGAAGAAGATGGACCGCAGCATCTCCACGGACAGACCCTGGGTGGTCCTGATCTCCGGCCGCGCTTCGGGGAGCGATCGCAGCACGCTGCCGATGTCGCGGTCCAGGTTCTGCCATTCCACCTCCAGCGGCAGGTCCCGGGCTATGTCGCGCATCATCTCCAGGATCCCTCGCTCCGGCCGGTAGGTGATGGTCAACGACTCCGCGGGTTCCACCGGCGGCTCGGAGTAGCAGCTGGTGATGAACATCTCCTCGTCGGTCACGTCGGCGTGGTCGGTCAGTTGCCGGTGCACGGAGTTGAAGAAGGTCTCGAACAGCTCGGCGTTGTACTCGCGGCTGATCAGCTCGCTGTAGGCCGCCCGGGTTTCCCGCCACAGCGCGCTGTCGATGTCCTGGTCCAGCAGCTCGCGGATGTCGTCGGCCGTGCGGTCCACGTGGTGATGGTAGGAAGAGAGCCGCTCGGCGTTGGCCTCCTGCACGCCGAGCCAGTCGGTATGCTCGAAACGGGTGCGTGCGGCCAGGGTGATTTCCTGATAGCCCTGACGGTAGGTCTCGTAGCCCTGAAAGATCCGGCGGGCAATGGGCTGGGCCAGGCTCACGTCACCTCCGCGCCGGCCTCCAGGCCGGCGAGCCGGGCGCAGAACTCGTAGAGCCGGCGCTGCAGAACCGGATCTCGCGCGGCGGCCGCGGGCTCGTCGCGACGCCGATGCTGATCGAAGTAGCCCCCGCTGATACCCTCGACCTCCGGTGAGGTCGCCAGATAGAGGGTCGTTGCGGCGCCTTTTTCCGGGCTCAACATGAAGCGCTTGGCGAAGCCGGTGGCGAGCTTCATCGGGCGGCTGCTGCTTGGAAGAATGTTGGTCGCCACCACGCCGGGATGCAGACAGTTCACCGTGACGCCGGTGCCCCGCAGTCGTTCTGCCAGCTCCAGGGTGTAGACGACGTTGGCCAGCTTCGAGCGCGAGTAGGCCGCCATGGGCCGGTAGCGGCCCTCGGACAGCGGCCGATCAAGATCCAGGCTCCCGCGCAGATGTGCGCGGGAGGCAACGTTCACGATCCGCGCCGGCGCGCTGGCCCGCAGCAGATCGAGCAGCAGCTCGGTGAGCAGAAACGGACCGAGGTGATTGACCGCGAAGGTCAGCTCGATACCGTCTTCAGAGAGCTCGCGGGTCGTGGACATCATGCCGGCGTTGTTCACCAGCACCGCCAGCCGATCGGTGCGCTCCTGCACCTCGGCCGCACACTCCCGGACCGAGCGATTGGCGCCGAGATCGAGGCCTATCACCTCCACCTCGGCGTTGCCGGTGCTGCGGATCAGATGGTCGCGGACCAGCATGCCGCGCTGCATGTTGCGGCAGCCCATGAGCACCCGGAAGCCGGCGGCGGCCAGCTCCCGAGCCGTGATCAGGCCGATGCCATGGGTGGTGCCCGAGACGAACGCGGTGGGCTGAGTCATCGATCCTCGTCCTGCTGCGGTTCCGCGCGGCGGCGGCGCCAGCGCGCCTCGTGGGTTGCTGCCATGTAGCGGCGGAAACGACCGCCTGCCACCGCCAGCAGTATCGTCGCGCAGACGGCGGCGAGCGCAGGGTACGCGATGCCGACCACCCAGTCACCGCTGCCGGGGTCGCTGTGAATAGCGGCGAGCAGTCCGGCCCCCAGCGCCACCGCCAGCACCTTCTGCACCAGCAGCAGGGTAGCCAGGGCCATGGCGACGGGAATCACCACGCGGTTCACGGGGCCGCCGAGCTCCGGCTGGTACAGCACCACCAGCGCGCCGAGCGCGAGCAGCCCGGCGATCCGCCAGGGCAGGTGCTCGAGTACCTGCGGCTTCACGTCAGCGCGTCCAGCGCGCCGCCGTCGATCCGGATGTTCTGGCCGTGGATGGCATCAGCCAGAGGGCTCGCCAGAAACGCCACCAGATCCGCGACCTCCTCGCGTCGGACGATGCGGCGGATGGGCAGGTCTGCGGCCACCCGGGGCTCAACCTCGGCCCAGGTGTCGCCCCAGCCCTCGCGCCGGCCCCGCGCCAGGTAGGCGGCCTCCACTTCCGGCGTCAGGATCATTCCCGGAGATACCAGATTGACCCGGACCCCGGTGCCGGCGGTCTCCCGGGCGAGGCTCATGGTGGCGGTGGCGAGGGCGCCTTTGGCGGCGTAGTAGTGCGGCATGCGCGCCGCCGGGCGGGTGGACCCCACCGTTCCGAGGTTGATGATCCGTCCCCACCCGGCCTCGATCATGGCGGGCAGGAAGTGGCGGATCAGGCGTTGGGCGGACAGCACGTTCTTCTGGAAGGCATCGATCCAGTCGGCGCTGTCGGAAGCACCCCAGCTGCCCCGGCCGGCGGTGCCGTAGTTGTTGATCAGGATGCTGATGCGGTGATCGCGGCAGGCGTCGACCAGCGTCTCTGCCCCGGCGTCGCTGGTGATGTCGCCGGTGACCGGCGTGCCACAGCCGAGGGACTCCACGGCGGCTTCCGCCTGCCCGGGCTCGAGGCCATGAACCAGCACCGAGGCGCCCTCCCGGGCCAGCCGCCGGGCGATGATCATGCCTGTACCACGATGACTGCCGCTGATCAGCGCCGTGCGGCCCGCGAGCGCCAGATCCATGAACTGCTCCTTGGCGAAGGCGTCACGATATCAGGATCGGGGCGAAATTCTCACCCGATGTTGACACTGCGCACGTTAGCCATAGGCACGGCACGTTCTGGCCGCCGCTGGCCACCGCCATCGC
>JBFISC010000015.1:0-27207 GCA_041608775.1 Pseudomonadales bacterium
GACGCCGACCGCATCGTCGTACTGCGCCGGGGGGCGGGCTCGGGCTGACGAGAGCCCCTCGCACCCTTGACAGTTCCCGGGGTCCAGGCATCATGGGCTCTCTTCTCTTGCGTCTTGCGCTGAAGCGGAGGCTGGTGACATCGGCAGGCCGCGCTACAAGTTCGGCGAGTTCACCATCTCGAAGGCCATCGTGGGGACGCCGTTGAACTGGGTGATGCGCTCCGCTTCGATAATGGCCAGAGCTTTCTCCGCATCCCACTTGTACATGCCCACCAGCTTCCGGCCGAGACGGAAGCACGACAGCATCTGCACGTTCAGCCCCGTCACGTGGAACAACGGCACCGTGAGAATCATGGCGGGGGGGTAGGGTCGCGGTCTGGGCGGCCGGTCAGAGGCGGCTCGACGGAGCGCGCCGGTGGCCTCCATGCCGACGACGGCCTGAATGATCGCTCGATGGCTCGACACGACGCCCTTGGGGTGGGCCGTGGAGCCGGAGGTGTAGAGAATCGTGGCAGGGGCGTCGGGCTCGACGTCGACTTCCGGCGCGGTGGCGGCGGCGACCCGCATGAAGCTCTCCCAGCCCATCACCCCGCGGCCGCTGGTGTGCTCCGTGCGCACGGCGACCACGTCGAGGTCCCGCTCGTCCAGGTAGGGACCGAGGTGTTCGAGCCGCTCGCGGTCGACGAACAGGGTGGTCAGGCCGCTGTCGTCGATGGCGTAGAGCATCTCTTCGCCCGACCACCAGGCGTTCATCGCCACCGCCACGGCCCCGAGCCGGGTGATGCCCATGAAGGCGAGGATCCACTCCGGGTAGTTGCGCATGGCGATGCCGACCCGGTCGCCCTTCTCCACGCCCATGGCGGACAGCGAAGCAGCCGCCTGGTCCGCCAGCCGCCAGGCGTCCGCGAAGCTGTAGCGCTCGTCCTCGTAGACGTAGAAGTCCTGGGAGCCGTAACGGCTGACGGCGTCGCGATAAAGGTTGCCGAGATTACGCGGCGCGTTGACGAACACGTTGAAGGTGGCATCGCTGCTGCGCGCCACGCCCACCTCGTAAGGCCCTCCTGGCCCGGTCAGATCGGCAACGGACTGCGGCTGGTTGATGGCTTCCATGATGTCCTCGTGACCAATGTGGAATCAGGCACGGGCGCGTTAGTCTTCCTTGTCACGCTGCCGGTCGAAGAACGTCCGGATGTTCTCCTCTATGCGCTGACGCATGATCTCGTAGGCCTTTCCCTGGGACTCCCTGGTGATCTCAGCCATTTCCCGCATGTTCTCGAGCGCGTGCTCGAAACCCTGACGAGCGAGCTCCGCCTGCTGCTCGGGTGTCTGCGGGTGACCGCTGGTCGCATCCTGCATAGCCTGCTGCCACTGGCTCATGGACTCGCGGAAGATCTCAGCCTGCTTTTCGGCCAGCCGTGTCCAGCCGGACATCACCGCCTCGTTGGCCTCACGCAGAGCTTCGATGTTGCGGCGCTCGTTTTCCATCAGCTTGCCCGGATCGATGCCGGGCATACGGAACTGCTCGAGCATCCGCCCGAGATCGAAGCCCGGAATTCCGAACGGGTTCTGGGCGCTGCTTTGCGTCTGGCCGGATCTGTCTTCGCCTGACTTGTCTTTGGCCACGGTCTTCCCCCCTGAAGCGTAGCGAGCCCTGAGGGTAACACTCCCGACGCTTCCTGCAACGGATTTCGGGGGTTTCGGGCTCTCCGGCCACCTCGCCGCCGGGTTAGCATAGGTGGCGGGGGATGTTCATGCACTGGCTCGATCTCATCATCATTCTTGGCTACCTGGCAGCCATCGTGGCCATGGGGCTCGTGCTCAGCCGCCGGGTGCACGATGCCCGCGATTACTTCCTCGCCGGCCGATCCCTAACCTGGTGGATCATCGGGCTGTCCATCATCGGCACCAACGTCAGCGCCGAGGGGTACGTGGGTGCGGCGGGCGGGGCGTATCAGGTCGGCATCGCTCAGGCCAACTTCGAGTGGATCGGGGCGATCCCGGCGATGATCCTGGCGTCGCTGGTGTTCATCCCCCTGTATTGGCGTTCCGGCGTCTACTCCATTCCCGAATACCTGGGCGCCCGCTACAACCAGACTGTGCGGCTGCTCGCGGCGGGCATCGCCAGCGTGTTTGCGCTGTTCGCCATCGGCGTGTCGCTGTGGGCCATCGCGCTGACCCTGCAGACCTATCTCGAGTGGCCGATCTGGGTCGGCATCGTCGTCACCGGGACCGTCGTCGGGCTCTACAGCATCTCCGGCGGGCTGGCCGCCGTCGCGTTCACCGATGCCCTGCAGGTGGTGATCATGTTCATCGGCGGCGTTGCCATCGTTGCCCTCGGCATCAGTCAGGCGGGTGGCATGGGGGAGTTTTCCGAAACCCTGGTGGCCGAGAATCCGACCCACCTGCAGGCATTTCTGCCGGCGGATCACGACAACTTCCCCTGGCCGGGCGTGGTGCTGGGGCTCGCCATCGTGCTGTCGCCGGCCTACTGGTGCGGCAGCCAGGTCATCCTCCAGCGCACCCTGGGCGCCCGCAGCCAGTGGGACGCCAGCGCGTCGATGATGTTCGCCGCCTTCGCCAAGACCCTGGTGCCGCTGCTGATCGTGTTTCCCGGACTGCTGGCGCTGGTGATGCACGCGCGCATCGAGTATCCGGACATGGCGTTGCCCTGGGTGGTGAAGAACCTGCTGCCGCCGGGACTGTCCGGGCTCATGTTCATAGCGCTGATCGCGGCGCTGCAGTCGTCCATCGACTCCGGCATCAACTCCACCGCGCTGATGATTACCCGGGACATCCGCGCCGTGCTCCGGGGCCGACCCGGCGACGAGCATGGAGACCTGGTGCTCGGGCGCTGGTTGACCCTGGTGATCCTGCTGCTGGCCATGGCATTTGCCCCTTACATTGGTGAGCTGGGCGGGATCTACAATGCCATCCAGACCCTGCTGTCTCTGTTCCAGGGTCCGCTGCTGGCGCTGCTGGTGCTCGGCGCGCTGACCCGGCATGCGACCCCGCTGGCAGGTCTCGTGGCGCTGGCAAGCGGCGTGCCGCTGGCGGGAATGCTGCTGTTCTTCGGCCTCAACATGCTGTACGTGGCGTTTCTGACCTTCTGCTACGCGCTGGTGGTGATCTGGCTGGCCAGCTACCGCTCCCGGGCGCTCGATCCCGCGGAGCTGGAGCGGCTGGTTTACCGCTGGCGCCGGCCAGCGGCCGTGGAGGTGGCGGATCGTGCTTGAGGCGCTGCCGGTATGGCCGGCGTATCTGTTCACCGTGGTGCTGTTTCTCGGTCTCGGCGCCGGCAGCCTGCTGGTGCCCCGTGAGCAGGTGCTCGAAGATGCGCCGGACCGTTCCGCGTGGCGCGACATCCGCTGGTGGTCGGTCGCGCTGATCGGCGTTCAGCTGGCGCTGTACTGGGTGTTCAGCTGATCGTGCGGGTGAGTCCATGACGACGACGGGCCCGATGGCAGGCGATGGGACCGCGCTGTGGCGGCTTGCGGCCGGCGACAGCGAGCTTTGCCTGGTGGCCGGCAGGGCCCAGCCGCCCACCCTGGTGCACATCGGCGAGCGGCTGGGCGACGCTCTGTCCCCCGTTGCTTTCGTCGACAACGCCAGAGCCGGCAGCCTCATCGATGTGCCCCAGGCCGCGCCGCTTTGGCCGGACCCGGCCCGGGGCTGGACGGGGCCGCCGGCCTGTCCCGAAGCGGACCCGTCGGTGCCCTGGGAGTGGCAGACGCCGGCAGCCGATGCGATCGGGGTGACCGTGGGCTACCGGCAGGGCGGGCGCCGACTCGGCTGCCGGGTTCAGCAAGCCGGGGATGGGGTGTTCGAACTGCGCCTCGAAGCCGCCGGCTTCGGCGCCGGGCACCTGAGCTACACGCTGCCGCTGCCGCCTCAGGCCGGCGAGGTGCTGGGGTTCACCGGGCGCTGGGCCGGAGAGCTGCAGCCGGAACGCGGCCCGCTTGCCGGCGGCTGGTACCGGTCGAGTCATGCCGGATCGCGGACGGCGCACGATGCGTTTCCGGGAATCGTGGTCGGTTCGACCGGCTTCGGTGAGGACGGCGGCGAGGTTCTCGGCGTTCATCTGGCCTGGTCCGGCAACTACGAGATGCGCGTGGTGAGGACCCGCGAGGGCCGGTTCATGCTCCAGATCGTGCTGGCGGCGGCGGAGCTGGCCGGCGTCGGCACCGACGAGGTAGTGGCGCCATCCGTGTACTTCGCCTGGTCTGACAAAGGACTCAACGGCATTCGCGTTCGCTTTCAGGATGCCGCCCGCGCACTGCGGCGGGAACGCGGCAGCGCCGGCGTCGCCCGGGTACAGCTCAATACCTGGGAAGGCGTGTACTTCGATCACGACCAGGCCAGGCTTCAGGCCATGGCGTCCGCCGCGGCCCGGCTCGGCGTGGAGCGCTTCGTCCTCGACGACGGCTGGTTCGGCCGCCGCAGCGACGACACCCGCGGGCTCGGCGACTGGTCGCCGCGCACCGACGTCTACCCGGAAGGCCTGGGGCCGCTGATCGAGCACGTGAACGGCGAAGGCATGGAGTTCGGGCTGTGGGTGGAACCGGAGATGGCGAGCGTCGACAGCGCGCTGTACCAGTCGCACCCGGAGTGGATCGTGGGCGCAGCGGATCAGCCCCTGGGCCGGCATCAGCTGGCGCTGGATCTGACGCGGCCCGCGTGCTTCGAGCACCTGCGCCGTGCGCTTGCCGGGCTGGTGGCGGATGAACGGATCGCGTCGCTGAAGTGGGATATGAATCGCGACGTTCCGCAGGCGGCGGGATTGGCGCTGGCGCCGGCCGCGACGGCGCTGATTCAGGCCGTCCGCGAGGCCCGCCCGGGTCTGGAGGTGGAAGCCTGTGCGTCCGGCGGCGGTCGCGCCGACTGGAGCGCGCTGGCGTGGTGCAACCGGGTCTGGGTCTCTGACGCCCACGATCCCGACGTGCGCCTGCCGATGATGGCCGCTTACGGTCTGTTTGCGCCGCCGGAAGTCATGGGCAGCCACGTCGGACCGCGCACCAGCCACCAGACCGGGCGGCGCTGGAGTCTGCATGCCCGGGCGGCCATGGCCGTTCTCGGCTCGTTCGGTCTGGAGCTCGACCCGCTGACTCTCAGCGAGGCCGAGCTGGACACCCTGCGCGACTACGTGTCGCTGCACCGCAAGCACCGCGGCTGGCTCCACGACGGACACCTCCTGGTGCTCCCGCATCCGGACCCGGCGCTGCTGGCGGTGGGCGTGTTCGGCCGCGCCAGGGATCGGGCGCTGCTGTGCCTGCTGTTGCGCGGCCCCAGAGCGGACGCGGTGCCTGCCCCGCTGCGAATCCGGCATCTCCAGGGCGCCCTGAGCGTGCGCGCGCCCATGCGGGACCCGGGCATCGACATCGCGGCACCGCGGCAGCCCGCCTGGGTTCGCGGCACCGCCCTCAATGTCTCCGCCCGGATGCTGGCGGGCGCGGGTCTGGCGCTGCCGCTGCTCGCGCCCCAGCGCGCGGTGCTGGTGGAAGTCCTGCCGTCGGCGGGGGTGGCGGTTCAGACGTCGGCGTCGAGCTGAGCGCGCAGGCGTGCCGCGGCCTGTTCGGGGGTGAGGTCGCGCTGGGCCTCCGCCAGCATCTCGTAGCCCACCATGAACTTGCGCACGCTGGCTGAGCGCAGCAGCGGCGGGTAGACGTGGGCGTGGAGCTGCCAGTGCTCCCCGTGCCCGCGGCCGCGGCCGTGCCAGCCCATCGAGTAGGGCATGGGCACGCCGAACAGCGCGTCGTAAGCCGACAGCACTCGCTGCAGCAGGGCGGCCAGATCGCTCTGGGCGGCCGGCGTGATGGCGTCGAATCCCGGCAGGCGCCGGCGGGGCAGCAGCAGGGTTTCGAAAGGCCACGCGGCCCAGTACGGCACCACGGCGAGCCAGCAGGCGTTGCTCGCCACCACCCGGTCGCCGAGGCGCAGCTCCTGGTTCGCGTAATCGAGCAGCAGCGGGGCCCCGTGGCTGGCGAGGTGGGCCGCCTGGGTCCGCTCCTCGATGGCCGGCAGGGTCGGCAGGTGGGCGCTGGCCCAGATCTGCCCGTGCGGATGATCGCTGGAGCAGCCCATCATCCGTCCTTTGTTCTCGAAGATCTGCACCCAGTCGTGGTCCCGGGACAGGGCCGCGTGCTCGTCGACCCAGCAGGCGACCACGGCGTCCAGGCCGCCTTCGGGCAGAGTGGCCAGGGTCAGATCGTGGCGCGGGTGGTAGCACAGCACCCGACAGCGGCCGGTCACCGGCTCGCTGTGGAGCAGGCCATCGGAGCGGGCGGCGGCGACGCTGCTGCCCAGGGCGGGAAAGTCGTTGTCGAACACCAGCACTCCGGTGTAGTGCGCATTGACGGCGCCGCCGGCGCGGACGGCGCCCGGGCAGAGGTAGCAGTCGTCGGCCTTGGTCGGGAGCGAAGCCGGCCGGGCGGGATCCCGTTCGCCCTGCCAGGGACGCTGAACCCGTTCCGGCGAAACGATCACCCAGCGATCGCTCAGCGGGTCGAAACGGCGCTCAGCCATGGACCCGCGCTCCGCCGTGCGAACGGGCAACGAAAATCCGGGGCGTGGTGCCGAAGCGTTGCCGGTGCGCGGACGCGGCGGCGCTGGAGCCGGCGTCTACCTGGTCCGGCGCCATCGCGGCAACCACGGCGCCGCCGAAGCCGGCGCCCGTCATGCGGGCGCCGTAGCATCCGGGCTGGCTGCGAAACGTCTCCGCGAGCGCGTCCAGCTCCGTGCAGCTCACCTCGTAGTCGTCGCGCAGCGACGCGTGGCTGGCGTTCAGCAGCGCGCCGAAGCCCTTCAGGTCACCCCGGCCGAGCGCCGTGCAGGCATCGTTCACCCGCCGCTGCTCGCTGGCCACATGGCGCGCCCGCCGAGCGAGGGTCCGGTCCGCGAGCGACGGCCGCGCCGGCAGAGTGACGGCCAGCGTGGCTGGATCCAGGGCGAGTGCCTGGGCTACCCGGTCGAGCTCGCGGCGGCGCTCGTTGTAGGCGGACCCTGCCAGGGTGCGGGGCACGCCGCTGTCGGCGACGACGATGCTGAGCCCTGCCGGCAGGGCCACCGGCTCCGCCAGCCGGCTTGCGCAGTCGAAGCGCAGGGCCGCGCCGGCGTGACCCAGGACCACGGCGGCCTGGTCCATCAGGCCGCAGGCAACGCCCACGTACTCATGCTCGATGCGCTGGGCAGCCAGGGCGAGCGCCAGCCCTTCGGCGCGTTGCCCGCTGACCGCGCCAATGGCCAGCAGCAGCGCGACGCTGAACGACGCCGAGCTGGACAGGCCGCTGGCGGGTATGTCTCCGGCCGCGTAGAGCAGCAGGCCCTCGGGCACCCGGACCCCGTCGCCGCTCAGCACGCCGATCGCGCCGCTGACGAAGCGTCCCCAGTGACCGACCGGCTGGCCGGCCGCGGTGTCGCCCGGGCGCAGGGTCAACGGCGGCTGCCGGTTGCTGCGGGCGTGGACGCCGGCGCCGCCGCCGGGGGCCGCAGCCACCCAGGTGCCGTACTGAATCGGCATGGGCAGCACGCTGCCGCCGCAGTAGTCGATGTGATCGCCGATCAGGTTGACCCGCCCGGGCGCGAACGCCAGCACAGGGTCGTTGGAAGCATCGGGAAACAGGCGGCGGAACGCATCCCTGATCTGGCTGGCGCCGAGCGCGGCCGGCACCGTCACGATCGCCCCTGCGGCAGCGGGTCTTTCATGCCCGCTATCTTGCCACCGGCGGGCGCCGGCGACGATGCTATGCTCGGGTGCTGCCGTTGATCAGGGATCGCCATGCCCGATGCCGCCGCACCGCCCTCCGGGCAGGGACTCGACGACGCCCCCCGTTTGGGCGTGTGTTACTACCCCGAGCACTGGCCCGAAGCCTGGTGGCCGGACGACGCCCGGCGGATGCGTGAGCTCGGCATCACGGTGGTGCGCATCGGCGAGTTTGCCTGGAGCCGACTCGAGCCGCGCCGGGGCGAGCTGCACTGGGCTTGGCTCGACCGGGCCATCGAGGTGCTGGCGGGGGCCGGGCTGCAGGTGGTGCTGGGTACGCCCACCGCCTGCCCGCCGAAGTGGCTGGTAGACGAGTGCCCCGACATTCTGCCCGCAGACGAGGCCGGACGACCGCGCAAGTTCGGGTCCCGCCGCCACTACTGCTTCTCCAGCGACACGTACCGGCAGGAGGCCCGCCGCATCGTCAGCGCGCTGGCGGCACGCTACGGCACGCACCCCGCCGTGGTTGCCTGGCAGACGGACAACGAGTTCGGCTGCCACGCCACCGTGACCAGTCATGGCCCCGCTGCGGTGAGCGGGTTCCGGCGCTGGCTGGAACGACGCTACGGCAGCATCGCTGCGCTGAACCGGGCCTGGGGCACCGTGTTCTGGAGTCAGGAGTACGCGAGCTTCGCGGAGGTGGACACGCCCGTGCACACGGTCACCGAGGCCAATCCTGCCCACCGGCTGGACTTCCAGCGCTTCTCCTCGGATCAGGTGGTGAGCTTCAACCGGGAGCAGGTGGACATCATCGGCGCCGCCTCGCCGGGCCGGGCGGTGACTCACAACTTCATGGGGCTGTTCACGGATTTCGACCACTTCGCGATGGGTCGGGATCTGGCGGTCGCCAGCTGGGACAGCTACCCGCTGGGCTTCCTCCAGCAGTGGCGCTACGACGAGGCGGATCGACGTCTCTACCGGCGCCAGGGTCATCCCGATTTCGCCGCCTTCCACCACGATCTCTACCGGGCCGTCGGGCGGGGTCGGATGTGGGTGATGGAGCAGCAGCCCGGACCGGTGAACTGGGCCTCGCACAACGCCGCGCCGCTACCCGGCATGGTGCGGCTGTGGGTCTGGGAAGCCATCGCTCACGGGGCCGAGCTGGTGTCGCTGTTCCGCTGGCGCCGGGCGCCGTTCGCTCAGGAGCAGATGCATGCCGGGCTGCTGAACGTGGACGGCGAGCTGGACCAGGGCGGGGCGGAGGTTGCTCAGGTTCGTGACGAGCTGGCGCGCCTGGCGCCGCTGCCGCCGGTGCAGCCGGGTCAGGTGGCGCTGCTGTTCGACTACGCGGCCTGCTGGGTGACCGACATCCAACCGCAGTCGGCCGGGTTCTCAGCGCTCAGGCTGACGCTGGCCTGCTACTCGGCCTGGCGTCGGCTGGGGATCGACGTGGACGTGGTGCACCCGAGCGCCGACCTGTCCGGCTACCGCGCGGTGATGCTGCCGTGTCTGCCCATCGTCGCCGATGAGCTGGTCGCCCGGCTGCAGCGGCTCGACGTGCCGGTGCTGGCAGGTCCGCGCAGCGGCAGCAAGACCGAGGACTTCTCCGTGCCCGCGCGGGTAGAGCCCGGCCCGCTGCGCGACTGGCTGCCGGTGCGGGTGGCCCGCGTGGATGGCCTGGGGCGGGGCGTCGCGGTGGGGCTGCGCCAGCAGCCCGGCAGCGTGCACACCTGGCGTGAGCAGGTCGACTCGCCGTTGGAGCCGCTCGTGTGCACCAACGAGGGCGACGGGGTGTGGTACGCACACGAACGCCGGCACTATCTCGCGGCGTGCCCGGACGAGGCGTTTCTCGACGTGGTGGTTCGGCGGCTCGCCGAGGAAGCGGGGCTGACCCCGCTCATCCTCGAGCCCGGGGTTCGGGTGCGCCGCCGCGGCAGACTGATGTTCGCCTTCAACTACGCCGACGACGTTCGCGGTGTGCCGGTACCGGACGCGCCGCTGCTGCTCGGAGAACCGCGTCTGCCGCCCGGCGGTGTGGCCGTCTGGCGCGACCCGGAGGCCGGCTAGCGGCGCTGGTCCCGGCGCAGCCGCTGGAGCTGGCGGCGGACGGCGCTCACGGCGCGTCGCAGCCAGCCGAAGCGCCGGGGCGCGGCCGGTTCCCGCGTGTGCAGGAACCCGGCGATGTCTTTGATCAGTTTGCGCACGCCGCCGAGAAACTCCATCTGCATGAAGCCGTGGGGCATGGCGGCGGCCTCGACGTAGCGGTGCTCGGTCCCGCAGGCCGCCAGCGCATCGCGCAGCCGGCGGCTCTGCTCGAGCAGCGGATCCTGGCGGCCGACGACGATGTAGCAGGGCGGCAGCGCGTGAGCACCGTGAATCGGGCTGACCCTGGGGTCGTCGAAGATCTCGGCGGGAAGCTCCGGCAGGTACGCGCGGTGGATGCTGCGGTTGGCCGCCGCGCTGCCCATGTCGCGCTTGTCGATGACGCCGTAGATGAGAGCCAGCGCCTGGACGGCGGGGCCCCGGCTACGGCGGCCGAGCTCCAGCGCGGTGGCGGCGGCCAGGTTGCCGCCCGCGGAGTCGCCGCCGATGAACAGGCGGGTGGCATCGCCACCGAAGCGGTTGGCGTTGGCGGCCGCCCAGTCGACGGCGGCCAGACAGTCATCCAGCGCGGCGGGGAACGGGTGCTCCGGGGCGAGCCGGTAGTCCACGCTCATCACCAGCAGCCCGGCTTCGGCGAAGCGAGCCGTGAGCTTGTGATGGCTCGCCGGACTGCCGGCCACCCAGGCGCCCCCGTGCAGGTAGACGAGCACCGGATGCGGACCGGTGGCCCTCGGCAGCAGCACGTCCAGAGTGGCGGTGCTCGGTTCCGCGTAACGGATGCCCCGGTGATGGCCGGCCAGCTCCGGGAGGCCGGTGTTCAGCATCCGGGTGAGGGAATCGAAGGTGAGACGCAGGGCGCTGACGCTGAGGTCGCTCCGGACTTCGGCGTCCAGCGCCTCGCGGATGCGGCCGGCATCGCTGGTGGGGCCTGAAGCGGCTCGTCGTGGTCGGCTGGACTGGCTATCCGCGGTCAGGACCGCATCCTCGTGGTTACTGCTCAGCGCGTTGTATTGCGCAATCTAAATGCGTAGTGCATTAGTGCAGCGCAACATTGCGCGGCATGTTACCACCAGGTTCCGGCCGGGACACCAATCAATCGATGGGAGAAACCTCCTTCATCACCGCCATGGTGTCCTCGTTCACCACGCCGGCGGGATCGTAGAGGGTGCCGTCATCGGCGTCGCGGTAGACGCTGATCGCGAAGATCGTGAACAGGGTGAGGGCCACAGCGACGGAAAGCATCATGGTCACGGGGACGATGCGGGTCTTCTCCGCAATGGCGTCGAGTTCTTTCTGAACCGGATCGGTCATGGCGTTTCTCCTTTTTTGGCGGGGGTGGGCAGGCGTCCGGGTGGCGAAGCCGTGAAACCTGGTCGGCCAGGTCCCGGCCGCCGGTTCTACTGGGCGGCGTAGAACGCGGCGAGGTCGGCGATCTCCGCGCGGGTCAGGCCCGCCGCCTGCGCGTTCATGATGGCGTTCTGGCGCTCGCCGGTCTGATACTTCACCAGCTGCACCCGGAGGTAGCGTGGCCACTGGCCGGCGAGGTTCGGGAACGACGGCGCCAGGCTCACGCCTTCCGCGCCGTGGCAGGCAACGCAGCCTTTTTCCTTGGCCAGGGCGGCGCCGCGGGCGACCGGGTCACCGCCGAGATCGCAGCCGCTGACGAAGACCAGGGCGGTGACGGCAGTCAGGGTTCGCAGGGCGGTTCGTTTCATCGTCGCTGCTCGCTGAAATAGGACGCCAGGTCGGCGATCTCGTCATCGTCGAGATGCACCGCCTGAGCGTTCATCTGGTTGCCGGGCTCCACCGCGCTGCGGAAGTAGTTCAGCCGCGCCTCGAGATAGGCTGCGTGTTGCCCGGCGAGATTGGGGTAACGCCCGTCGTTGGAGATTCCGCGCTCGCCGTGACAGGTCATGCAGTGATACTCGAAGGCCAGCGCTTCGCCGCGTTTCGCGTCGGCGCCCCAGGCGGGCAGGCTCGCGGCGACGGCGGCGGCGAGCAGCAGCATCGGGATCAGGCCGCCGGGTGCGGGCAGCGGCAGCGGGCGGCGGTATGGGCGGCGGATTAGCTTCATGGCGCGGAGCATGGCAGTGTCCAGGTGAAGTCCATGTCAAAACCTGGACAAAAGCCGGGGCTCCGCTGTGACCCGGTCGGCGCCTGTCATCGTCGGCGCCGGCATGGTAAAGAGTGGCGGATGCGGTCTCCGCTCATCGAGCTCAGCGCCAGCGGCCTGTACTGTGCCGCCGGCGATTTTCACATCGACCCCTGGCGTCCCGTGCCGCGGGCGGTGATCACCCACGCCCATGCCGACCACGCCCGGCCCGGCTCCCAGCGCTACTTCACTCAGCGCCACGGTGTCCGGCTGCTCGAGCGCCGGCTCGGATCGGATCAGGTGGCCGGTCTGGAGTACGGAGAGCGGCTGCGTTTCGGCGAGGTGGAGGTGACTCTTCACCCGGCCGGGCACGTCCTCGGTTCCGCGCAGGTGCGCGTCGCTGGCCGGGCCGAGGTCTGGGTCGTGTCCGGAGACTTCAAGCGCCAGGCGGATCCGACCTGCGCGCCGTTCGAGCCGGTACCCTGCGACGTGCTCATCACCGAAGCGACCTTCGCGCTGCCGGTCTACCGCTGGCCGGAAACGGCCGACGTGGCGCGGGAGGTGCTGAACTGGTGGCAGGACAACGCCGCTCGCCGCGTGCCCAGCGTGCTTTTCTGCTACGCCCTGGGCAAGGCCCAGCGGCTGCTGGCGGAGCTGCCGCAACCGCCACCGGCGCCGATCTACACCCATGGCGCCGTCGAGGCCATCAACGAGATCTACCGGACGGAAGGGGTGGCGCTGCCCGCGACCGAGCGCGTGGACGATGGCGACCAGGACTACGCGCGGGCGCTGATCGTGGCGCCGCCGGGCGCCGCGGGCTCGCCGTGGATGAAGCGCTTCGGCGACGCCGCCACGGGGTTCTGCTCGGGATGGATGCTGCTGCGCGGCAATCGCCGGCGGCGCGGCTACGACCGCGGCTTCGTCGTCTCGGACCACGCCGACTGGCCGGGGCTCGTCGACAGCATCGAGTCGAGCGGCGCCCGGCGGGTGCTCACCACCCACGGTCAGAGCGATCTGCTGGCCCGGTTTCTGCGCGAGCGTGGGCTCGATGCCGCGCCGGTGGCCACGGAGTTCGAGGGCGAGGCCGGCGGCGATGCAGCGCTTTAGCGCGCTTTACCAGAGCCTGGACGAGACCACGTCCACCAACGCCAAGGTCGACGCCATGGCGGCGTATTTCCGCACCGCCCCGCCGGAAGACGGCGCCTGGGCCGTGTACTTCCTTTCCGGCCGCCGGCTGAAACGGCTGGTGGGTGGCGCGCGGTTGCGCCGGCTGCTGGTCGAGACGCTGGACCATCCCGAGTGGCTGACCCTTGCGTGCTATGCCGAGGTCGGCGATCTGGCGGAGACCGTGGCGCTGCTGGTGGACGGTGATGCCGACCCCGGCGCCGGAAGGCTGGCCGGCAACGACCGCGAGGCCGCGGGTCAGGCACCGGGACTGGCGGCGCTGATCGAGACCGAGCTACTGCCCCTGGGCGGTCTCGACGAGGCGGAGCAGGGGGAACGGATCCAGGTCTGGTGGCGCCGGCTGGCGCGTCGGGAACGGTTCCTGTTCACCAAGCTCCTCACCGGGGCGCTGCGGGTGGGCGTGTCGCAGCTGCTGGTGGCGCGCGCGCTCGCGTCGGCCTTCGAGCTGCCGCGCGCCACCATCGCGCACCGGCTGATGGGCGACTGGCAGCCGACGCCGGGGTTCTTCGCCGAGCTCACCGGCCCGGATGACGGGAGCGTCGCGGTGTCCCGGCCGTACCCGTTCTTTCTGGCTTCGCCGCTGGAGAAGGCGCCGGACGCCCTCGGTCCGGCCGCGGGCTGGCTGGCGGAATGGAAGTGGGACGGCATTCGTGCCCAGCTGATCAGGCGGCGCGGCCGGACGTTTCTCTGGAGTCGCGGCGAGGAGCTGATCACGGAACGCTTCCCCGAGGTGGTGGCCCAGGCGGAACGGCTGCCCGATGGCACCGTGCTGGACGGCGAGCTGGTGGCCTGGCACGAAGGCGTTCTGCCGTTCGCCGAGCTCCAGCGCCGGCTCGGCCGCAAGCGGGTGGGCCCCAAGCTGCTCGAGGCCGTTCCGGTCCGGCTGATCGCCTACGATTGTCTCGAGATCGGCGGCCGCGACGTGCGCGACAGCCCTCAGGTTGTCCGCCGCGCCAGCCTCGAGCAGGTCGCGGCGGCGGCGGACATCGAGCTGTCGCCGCTGCTGGCCTTCGACAGCTGGACCGCCCTCGCAGCCACCAGGGACCAGTCCAGGGCGCTCGGTGTTGAGGGGCTGATGCTGAAACGCGGGGACGCGGTCTACGAAGTCGGACGGCGTCGCGGCGGCTGGTGGAAATGGAAGGTGGACCCGCTCAGCATCGACGCGGTGCTGATCTATGCTCAGGCCGGCCATGGCCGGCGCGCATCGCTGTTCACCGACTACACGTTCGCGGTCCCGGACGATGCCGGCGAGCTGAAACCGATCGCCAAAGCCTACTCCGGCCTCAACGATGCCGAGATCCGCGAGCTCGATCGCTGGATCCGCCGCAACACCCTGGAACGCTTCGGCCCGGTGCGCGCGGTGCCCGCCGAGCAGGTGTTCGAGATCTCCTTCGAGGGCATCGCCGAGTCGTCGCGGCACAAATCCGGGCTGGCGCTGCGCTTTCCCCGGATCCGGCGCTGGCGGCGCGATGCGGATGCGGCCAGCATCGACAGCCTGGCCGATGTGCGCCGCCTGCTGACACTCGGCGGCAGCGCGAGCCCGCTGGCGGATTGAGTCAGGCGCCGGCGGTCTGGCAGCCAGGGCACCAGTACAGGCGTCGCGAGCTCGCGGCCACCCGCTCGATCACCTCGCCGCAGCGGTAGCAGAGCTCGCCCTGCCGGGCGAACACGGCGAACCGGTGGGCGGCCCGCCGCAGGCCGCGGCGTTTCAGCGCGGCCACCCGCGACGGCGGGTTGGTGATGCCGCCGGTGCGGTAGGCGCGATTGCCGATGGTCAGGGTGCTGCGCGCCAGGCGGCCGATGTCGGCGTTGCCGAGTTCCGCCGGCCGGGCCCGGGGGTGGATGCGGGCGTGAAACAGGATCTCCGAGCGCAGGTAGTTGCCGACCCCGGCGATGAACCCCTGGTCCAGGTACAGACCCACCACGGCCCGGCGCCGGAACGTCGGGCTGCGCAGTCGCGCCGCGACGGCCCTGCCGGTGAGGTCCGGGCCGAGCAGATCCGGGCCGATCCGGCGCAGGAACGGATGGCTGCCGAGGGCGTCCGCGTCGAGCACCTCGATCTCCGAGGCGCTGTAGAGCAGGGCGCTGTGGTCCTCGGTGTGCAGGGCGACCCGGAGGCTCCGGTTGGTGCGCGGCAGATCGTCGCGTTGGCGCACGTACCAGCGTCCGTAGAGCTGGTTGTGCGAGTACAGGCTCAGGCCGTTGTCGAAGTGGGTAAGCAGCGCCTTGCCGCGGGTCTCGATGGCGGTGACGGTGCATCCGGTGAGCGTCGGCCCGAAGCGTTTCAGTCGCGGCAGGCCGAAGTGCACCGAGGCCAGCCGCCGGCCGGCGAGCACCGCGGCGATGCGGTCGGCCTCGCGACGGATTTCCGGGCCTTCAGGCACGGCGGGGAAAGCGTGTCGTCATGGTCGGGAACCTCTGGCCTGCGGCCCGTCTAACGGAATTGAGCCGGCATCGCCGGCAGAGATTCCAGGAGGATCCGTGTGCGGGGCGTGAAGAAACGCGATCTGCCGGAGAAGCCGTGCGCCCGCTGCGGCCGACCCATGCGCTGGCGCAAACGCTGGGCCCGGGTCTGGCACCAGGTGCGCTACTGCTCGGAGCGCTGCCGCCGCCAGAGCCGTTCGGCGGCGCCCGCACCGTGACCTGGCCGGCGACCAGAGCGGCCGGGCTCGCCAGGCTGGCCGGGTTCCTGCCCCGGGCCGGGGCCCATTACCAGCGCCTGCGCAACCACGACCTCGGGCCGGATGACCGCAGCAACGTGTCGGGCCTGTCGCCCTACCTGCGGCACCGCCTGGTGCTGGAACAGGAAGTCCTCGACGCGGTGCTCGGCCGGTTCGCCCCGAGCAGCGCGGACAAGTTCGTCCAGGAGGTGTTCTGGCGCTGCTACTGGAAGGGCTGGCTCGAGCATCATCCCGAAACCTGGACACGCTACCGGTCGGCGCTCGACGAGCAGCTCGCCGGGCTGGCCACGGATGACGATCTCGCGCTGCGTTATCAGGCCGCCGTTGAGGGCGAGACCGGCATCGAGCCCTTCGATGCGTGGGCGCGGGAGCTGACGGCCACCGGCTACCTGCACAACCACGCGCGGATGTGGTTCGCCAGCATCTGGATATTCACCCTGGAGCTGCCCTGGGTCCTGGGCGCCGACTGGTTTCTGCGCCAGCTGCTCGACGGCGATCCGGCGTCGAACACCTTGTCATGGCGCTGGGTGGCCGGCCTGCACACCCGGGGCAAGACCTATCTCGCGCGACCGGACAACATCGTGCGCTATGCGGGGGCCCGTTTCGGCGTCGGCGGTGCCGCGCCCGGCGGGCTGGAACGGTTGGTGGATGTAGCGGAGGCACTGCCGGAAGCGACCGCGCCGCCCCGGGCGGAACCGGGCTGGCCGGGCGGAGTACCGGGGTCCGGCGGTCGTCGGGGACTGCTGCTCGGGGCCGACGACCTGCACCTCGACGTGCCGGGCGAGACGGTGGCCGTGGCTGCGCTGGCCCCGCCGCCGCGCTCGCCGCTCGCGGTCGGCGAGATTGCCGCTGGGTTCACCCGGGATGCCATCGAAGACGCCCTGAGCCGGGCCGGGGCGCAACGCGACGGCGTGCCCGCGGGTCAGCTCTCCACCACCAGCGAGGTGGCCGCCTGGGCCCGCGAGCATGACCTCGACCGGGTCGTCATGGCCTACGCGCCGGTGGGTCCGGGCCAGGCGCACCAGCAGGCGGTGGCCGCGGCGCTGGACCGGGCCGGTGTCGACTTCGCCAGGTTCCTGCGACCCATCGATCGGCTCGCGTGGCCCCACGCGCGCCGCGGATTCTTCCAGCTCAGGAAGCAGATTCCCCGGATTCTCGACGCCCTTGCCGGGTGACGCCGGCGGCGGCCGTGCGGTTGCCATGGTCCGGACGCCGGTGCACTCTGCCGCGACCGGACACGAGGCCGAGACCATGGCGCGCACCCTCAAGATCATGGGCATCCACGGGCTGGGCGACCATCGCAACGCCACCTGGGAAAGCGACTGGCGCGATGCCATCGGGGCGGCGTTTCCCGGCCGTGACCAGCTCGACCTTGAGTTCGTGTTCGTCGGCTACGACCACGTCTTCGAGCATGCGGACATCTCGGCGTGGGATGCGGCCAAGGCTTTCTGGAAGCTCACCCGCAGCGGCATCGGTTCGGTGTTCGGCCGGGATCGTGGCCTGGTAGGCGACATCTCCGACAAGGTGAAGTGGACGGCCGGCTATGTGGTGGCCTGGCTCGAAGACGAAGCCTTCAAGGCGGCGACCCGGGCCCTGGTGCTGGATCGGGTCGCCGCGGAGGCGCCGGACGTGATCGCGGCGCACAGTCTCGGCTCGCTCATCACTTACAATGCATTCACCCATGCCGATGCCGCTGTGGACCCGGTGCGCCGGGCCCTGGGGCAGGCCGTCTACGTCACCCTCGGCTCGCAGATCGGCAATCCGTTCGTGGCCGGCAATCTCACCCACGGGCGGGTGGCACCGGTGCCGGTGCGGCGCTGGTACCACCTCTTCAACGAGGAGGACGACGTATTCACTGCCCCGCTCAAGCTCTGGGCGGCGGAAAACTTCGAGCAGGTGGAGACGTTCTTCGACGTCGATGGCTTCGCCGATCATTCGGCGCTGGAGTACCTGCGCCACGGCAACACCGTGGAAACCGTCTGGCGGCCCATCGCAGAAGCGCGAATCCGGCCCCGTGCCTTCGGTCCGCGGCGCGGCGCCCGCCGGCGGGTGAAGCGGGCGGTGGATCGCTCGAAGCATCGTGCCCTGCTGGTGGGCATCAACGACTACCCGCAGCCGTCGGACCGCCTCGAGGGTTGCGTGAACGACGTGTTTCTCATGAGCGCGGTGCTGCAGGAGAGCGGATTTGCGCCGGATTGCATTCGCGTGTGCCTGGACGATCGGGCGACCGCGGACGGAATTCTGGAGCGGCTCGAATGGGTGCTGGACGATCCCCAGCCCGGCGATCAGCGGGTGTTCTACTTCAGCGGCCATGGTGCGACCATTCCCCAGTACGGCGAGTACAACGAGCCCGATCGGCTCACCGAGACGCTGGTTCCCTGGGATTTCGACTGGTCCTCGAAGACGGCCATCATCGACGAGCAGATCTTCGCGCTCTATGCGCAGCTTCCCTATCAGAGCCGGCTGGCGATGATCTTCGACTGCTGTCACTCCGGCGGCATGCATCGCGCCGGCGGCGCGCGCGCCCGCGGCATCGATCCGCCGGACGACATCCGCCACCGCGAGCTGAAGTGGGATGCAGAGTCCGAGATGTGGGTACCGCGTTCGTTCCGGCGCCTGAATGCGGCGTTCGCGGCCGACGCCACCGACATGCGCGACTACTTCGGCGAAGGCGGCAGCAAGTCGCGGCTGGGGCGGGCGTCGCTGCTGCGCTGCGAGTCGGAAGCGGAGTACCGCCGGAACAAGCGCGCGGCGGATGGCCCGGTCGGACCCTACCTGCCGCTGATCGTGGAGGCCTGCCGCGAGCACGAGCTGTCTTTCGAGTACCGTCACGGGGTGCACAGCTACGGTGCGTTCACCTACGCCCTGGCGACCCAGCTGCGCCGCAACCGGCGGGTCAGCTTCGACACCCTGGTGAAACGGGTGGCCGCGCAGCTGAAAGAGCTCGGCTACGATCAGGCCCCGCAGATTCTCGGTCCCAAGGTCGTGACCTCGGCGCGCATCCCGTGGCGTCCGGCGGGATGAACCGGTGAGCGCCATCGAGCCCATCGTCGCGTTCGCGGTCGGGCTGTTCGCGCTGTCCCTGCTGGCGGATCGCCTCGGCGCGCTGCTGCGGCTGCCTCACACCCTGGTGCTGGTGCTGATGGGCGCCCTGGTCGCCTGGCTGCTCACGGCGGTTGCCGGGGTGGACACCGGCCTGCGCGCCATGAGCTTTCACGATCTGGTGTTCTTCGTGTTCCTGCCGGTGCTGGTGTTCGAGTCCGCCTACCACATTCCGGTGCGCACGCTGACCCGGAATCTCGGCGTGATTCTGTTTCTCGCCGTCATCGGCATGATCCTCAGCGCGCTCATCAGCGCCGCGCTGATCTACTGGGGCATCGGCCACCCCGCGGGGTTCCCCTGGGTCGCGGCGTTGCTCACCGGCGCCCTGCTGGCGGCCACGGATCCGGTGGCCGTGGTCGCGCAGCTCAAAGCCATGGGAGCGCCGGAGCGGGTGACCATGCTGCTGGAGGGCGAGAGCCTGTTCAATGATGCCTCGGCCATCGTTCTGTTCGGCGTGGTGCTGGGGATGGCGACCGGTGCGGGCGCGGACGCCACGTTCTCCGGCGCGATGTTCAGCTTCCTGCAGGTCTTCTTCGGCGGCCTCGGGGTGGGCGCGGCAGCCGGGGCGCTTGGTGTCGGCGCGCTGTGGCTGTTCCGGCCCGGGGTCGGTCACGCCCTGATCATACTCACCGTGGCCTACGGTTCGTTTCTGCTGGCAGAAACCGTGTTCCACGTGTCCGGCATACTCGCCGCGCTGCTGGCCGGTCTGATCCTGGCGCGCTTCGTCCAGCGTGAGGATTCCCCCATCGTCGGAACGGAGCTGAGCTTCGTGCTGCGGTTGATGGCCTACGCCGCCAACGGCAGCGTGTTTCTGCTGGTGGGCATGACGCTCACCCTGCCCATGTTCACGGAGCGCTGGCTCGCCATGCTCATCGCCATCGGCGCGGTGCTGGTGGCGAGAGCGGTGATCGTGTTCGGCAGCATGCCGCTGTTGAACCTCGTCGCCGCACGGCCCGTGCCACTGGGTCATCAGGGCGTGATGGTGTGGGGCGGTCTGCGTGGCGCCGTGACCCTCGCGCTCGCGCTCTCGCTCCCCGCCAGCCTCGACTATTGGTGGACGATTCAGGCCATGGCCTACGGGGTCGTGATGTTCACGCTGGTGGTCCAGGCGCCGACCATGCCCTGGCTGATCCGACGCGGCGTGTAGCCGGAGCGTCATCGGCAATGGCCGGTTGCTTCGACGAACTGCACGGCCACTAACGCGCCGGTGGCCACACCTCCGTTTCGCGATCCGGGTGCTGTCGGTTGCTGGCCCTGATCTGCGCGCAAGCGGCGGGGTCGTTGTCTTCCGTGGTGCCGTAGTCGCGAAGGTCCGCGAGCTGATCCACCTGGGGCAGCCGCGCCTCCATGCCGATCTGGAAGGCGAGGGGAATGGTCTCGGGCTTGTCGAACGCGCCGATCGTCATCGAGATGTGGGCGCTGGCGTCGTGCCGGAAGAACAGCGGCGTGCCGCAGTCGGCGCAGAACCCTCGCTGCACGTGCTCGGAGCTGCGGAACACCGCCGGCTTGCCGCGGGTCCAGGCGAAGTCCGTCAGGGGCACGCCGACCAGGGCCGCGAAGAAGCCGCCGGTCGCCTTCTGGCACATGCGGCAGTGGCAGACATGAGAGTTGTCGCGCAGGCTCCCGGCGCGAAACCGAATGGCCCCGCACTGGCACCCGCCGAATCTCAACGTTTCCATGGCGCCCTCCCGGTAACTGGGTCGAGTCGATGGGCTGGGCAACGTGTCGAGCCACGCATGCTATCGGAGCGGGCGAGATCCGGCTACGGGGTCTCTTCGCGCTCCGCTCAGTTGCTGTTACGGCGCAGGGAGAAACCATTTGACCAGGATGGATTTATGGTCATAAATGATGCGCGGGGCCTGCTGGATGGCCCGGCTGCGGGCATCGTCATCGTGCTGCTGGATCGTTTGGTCGCTTGACGACCTTGGGAGGAAGACATGAGGCTACTCGGAACGCCGCTCATCTTGCTGCTGGTTTGGAGCGGTGGCGTGCTCGCCGCCGACGGAGCCTTCGATGGCCCCCCGAGTGGCCACGTGCGCGGCATCGGCGGCGTGTTCTTCAAGGCGGACGATCCGGTGGCGTTGGGAGCCTGGTACCGGCGTCACTTCGGCATCGACGTGGGCGAGGGCGGCTTCGCGCATTTTCTCTGGCGCGAGCACGCGGATCCGGCCGCCGAGCGGCGCACCGTCTGGTCGCCGTTTCCCCGCTCGAGCGATTACTTCGGCGCTGGCGATCAGCAGCTCATGATCAACTACATCGTGGTGGACCTGGACGGATTCCTGCAGCAATTGGAGGCCAGCGGGATTTCCCGGGTCGGCGAGATAGCAGCGTACGACTACGGCCGCTTCGCGTGGGTCGTCGACCTCGAAGGCAACCGGGTCGAGCTGTGGGAACCCTCGCCGCCGGCCGCCGACTGAGGGCCGTTCGGGGAAACCATGCCGAGACCCTTCGATGACCGCGAGCAGGCCGACATTCGCCAGCGGCTGCTTGCGGCCGGCATGGAACGGTTTCGCGCGAGCGGCGTGGCCAGGACCACGGTAGACGAGCTTGCCCGGGCCGCCGGGATCGCCAAGGGTTCCTTCTACCGCTTCTACGCCAGCAAGGAGCTGCTGCTCTTCGAGATCCTCGAGCAGGTTCACGATACCCTGCGCGCGCCGCTGATCGCCCCGGGCGCGTCCCGTGGGCGGGACCGGAAGGGGTTCGAGTGGCGCCTGCGCACTCTCTTCGAAGCATCCTGTCGCGAGCCGCTGATCAGGCAGATGAGCCAGCAGGAGGCGTTCCAGGCGATCGTGCGCCGGGTGCCTGCCGAGGTGCTCGAATGTCACCGGGCGCGGGAACAGGCTTTCATCGACGCGCTGATCGAGCGCTGGAGCGATCCCGAGGTTCGACCGGCGCGAGATGCGGTCGCGGCACGGATCGCGTCCACGCTGCTGATCTGCCTGCGCCGCGACTTCCTCGGCGAGCGGCTGTTTCCGCTGGCTCTGGATGCCGCGATCGAAAGCCTGGTGGCCTGCTTCTTTCCGGCCCAGGCAAGGCGTGCCGCCGTACCGGCATGAGGTCGGCGTGCCGGCGGGCTCAGCGGGCTTCGGATGCGGATCGCCTCGACGTCCTGATCAGCCGGCGCCGTACTCGTCGTGTCGACAGGTCCAGTACTTGTCGCCCTTGGGCCACCCGGGTGGCGAATCCTCCCACGGTTCCTGGCGCCCGTAGGGCGTCAGATCCAGGTAGGTCCAGTGGCTGCCGAGATGCTCGACCCCCCGCCGGTCGGTGTAGTACGTGCGGTACACCGATTCGCCGTCCCGGAGAAAGACGCTGACGACGTGGTTCTCGCCCTCCTCGTTGGTCGCGTTGAAGTCGTAGTTGAAGTCGCTGCCGAGGGACGAGTACCAGGGCAGGTGCCAGCCCATCCTCTCGCGATAATCGAGCAGCTTCTGCAGCGGCGCGCGGGACACCAGCGCCAGCGACGTGTCCCGGGCGTGCAGATGCGCAGGGTGGGACATGGCGTCGGTCACCCAGGAGCACCCCTCGCAGCCGGCTTCCCAGTCGGGACCGAACATGAAGTGGTAGACGATGAGCTGTGGCCGGCCATCGAACAGATCCAGCAGCGTGACCGCGCCCTGCTCGCCTTCCAGCCTGTAGGTTTTTTCTATCTTCACCATCGGCAGCCGCCGTCGCATCGCGTTGACGGCGTCCTGGGCGTGGGTCAGCGCCTTTTCCCTGGCACGGAGTTCAGCGAGCGCCGCCTGCCAATGCTGGAGGTCCGATACGGGTGGAAGTGGAAGTTTCCTCATGACGATACCCTCTCTGAGCGGCTCCGTTCGATCCTCGAACGAGTAGTCGGAGACACAGCGGCCGTCCCGCCGTCGCGCCGTCGGGCTCTCCGGAGAAGGGCCGGCGGACCGCGCCGCAATGGCAGGAACCGTCGATCATGGCGCCTATCTCTCGAACGCCTCGGGGTGCTGTCGGCCGGAATCCGCGATCTCGTCCCAGCCGGCCCTGGAATCAACCCAGATGTGGTGGGTGACCTTCAGCGACTCGCCGCCTGCGGAGATCAGACCGGCCGGGATGAACGTCGTCGCCGGATCGTTGGCGCCGGGCAGGGCCGAGCCGCAGATTCGGCAGAACCAGCACTGCCAGTCCGCGCCGGGCTTCTTCCAGGTCGCCACCTGCTCCTCGCCCCGGGTCCACCGGAAGGACTCGTTGCCGACGACCAGCACGGCGATACCGTTGCTGCCGGTAAACCGGCGACAGATCGAACAGTGGCAGACGAAAACGTCGCTGAGTTCGGGATTTACCTCGAACGCGACGGCACCGCAGTTGCATTGCCCTTCAGCCATTGATCCTCAGCTCCGCTGCAGCACGCTGCGCTCGTACCAGATTTCGATCTCGTACCCGTCGGGATCCAGCAGGTACAGGTACGGCGAGCCAGGTTCGAACTTGCCCGTGGGTCCTCATCATCCCGGTGCCCCCGAGTTGGGGTGGTGACTCACACCGTCGCCCACAGGTTCCGTATGGCGGCATCCGGATCGTTCACCACCCGGCATTCGGCATCCAGGATCATGGTGGCGCGCCGCGCCTTGTCGTACTCGGGCCAGTCGGGCAGCGTCGGGGTGCTCGGGTTGCCGGTCCTGGCGAAGGCGATCCAGGCCTCGCTCATGCGGGTCGCCAGCGCTTGTGATTCGGGCTCGGTCGAGGCCCACGGGGTCTTGTCCAGGTTGTCGAAGGCGAACGCGATTTCCAGCGCATGATGCGAGAGCAGCTTCGGATCGGTGCGCGATTGCCAGGTGAAGTAATACATGTAGGTCGCCGGCCCTTGCTCGGCCTTGCGGGTCGCCAGGGTGATGGAGTCGTAGCGGTAGGTGCGATCCGAGGTGATCAGCACCCAGCGTTCCGCCGGGCTGGTCTGGGGGTAGGCGCGTGCATAGGCGTCCAGCACCCGGTCCCTGGCGTTGCCCACCATCATGGCCACCCGTGCCGCGAGCTCTGCCTCGCTCAGGGTCTGCTCGTAGATCTTCGGATCGTCGCGGAAGAACAGCGCCATCTCGTGACGGTTGCTGCCGATCAGCAGCGGCACCTGGGCCGAGTGCGGGCTCGCCACGGGATCGAAGGCGTACTCGGGCAGCTCGGGGACGCCGACGGTGGGGACGAAGCCGCGCTGCTCGAAGCGGCCCTTCAGCCGGGCGGCATCATCGAACCCGGCGGCCACGGCGTCGTGGGCGGTGAGCAACTTGGCCACGGAAAGCTCGCGCATCCTGGCCGCTTCCCGGGGCGGGATTCCCAGCGCGTCGAGGAACGCCGCGGCCACCTCGGTCGCCTTGTCCCGGGGCTGCAGGTGCAGTCCGGGACCGCTCTGGACGATTGCCCGGTGGAACAGGCCGCGAGCGTCGGGCATGCCCATCAGCGTGGAGGTCTTACGCCCGCCGCCGGACTCGCCGAATACCGTCACGTTGCCAGGATCACCGCCGAAACGGCGGATGTTCTGGCGCACCCACTGCAGGGCGTGGATGATGTCGAGCATGCCGAGGTTGCCGGTGCCGGAGAACTCGCCGCCGGCCAGATCGGCCAGGTGGAGAAAGCCGAACACGTTGAGTCGGTGGTTGAGCGTAACCACCACCACGTCGCCGCGTTGACACAGGTTCACGCCGTCGTAGCTCGGGCTCGAGCCGGACAGGGTGGCGAACCCGCCGCCGTGCAGCCACACCATTACCGGGCGCTCAGCGCCGTCGCCGAGCCCGGGCGTCCACACGTTCAGCACCAGGCAATCCTCGTCCACGCGGGCATCCTGGAACAGCGCGCTGGGCGGCTGGGGGGCCGCCGGCCCGTAGTCGAAGGCGTCCCGGGTTTCCCGCCAAGGCTGCGGGTTGCGCGGGCGCCGGAACCGGTACTCGCCCCCGGTGGGCGCGCCGTAGGGAATGCCTTTGAACACGCTGATGCCGTCCTCCAGGCGGCCGCGCACGGGCCCGTTGCTGGTCTGCACCAGCGGGTCGCCGGCCGCGGCGCCGAGACTGAGCCCAGGCGCCAGCGCCAGCGCGCCCAGGCGGGTGAAAGCCCGTCGGCTGATGGTGCTCATCGATGTCCCCTCCCGTTGTCTGATCGAAGGGTACGCCAGGTGAACGGGAAGAACACAGTGGTTGCATCCTGCAGTTGTCTGCTCGGGACGAATTGACTAGCCTTGGGCGCTTTTTTTGTTTTCTGAGGGTTATGTGCATGGGCGGTTTCCCGAACGCTTCCGCGCTGCGTGGGCGCGGGATGGTGTGGGTGATGGTCGGCCTGCTGCTGGCACTGCCGGTGCAGGCGCGGGACCTGCCGCTGGCCCGTCCGGATCGGGAGGGCATGTCGGCAGAGCGCCTGCAGCGCCTGACCGAGCACATGAACCAGGCGGTGGCCGACGGCGAGATGGTGGGCGGGCTGGGTCTGATCGCCCGGGACGGTCGGGTGGTGTACCGGCAGACCTACGGTCTGGCCGATCGCGAGACCGGACGACCCATGACGGAAGATACGATCTTCCGCATCTACTCCATGTCCAAGCCGATCACCGCGGTGGCGGTGATGATGCTCCACGAGGAAGGCCGTTTCTTCCTCAATGATCCGGTAGCCCGCTACGTTCCGGAACTGGCGAACCTCAAGGTGGCGCGGTCCACGGCCGACGGCGACGGCATCCGCACGACCTCGGACGGCACCACTACCCGGACCATGGGCGAAGGCGATACCGACATGCTTGGCAAAACCCGCGATCCGGTGCGCCAGCCGACCATCCGCGATCTCCTCACCCACACCGCCGGATTCACCTACGGCGTTTTCGGCAATACCGAGGTCGACAAGCTGTACCGCGAAGCGGCGCTGATGTCCGACGACGCGGATCTCAAGCAGTTCGTCACCGCGCTCGGCAAGCTGCCGCTGCAGTACGACCCGGGCACCCGCTGGCACTACAGCGTGGCCGTGGACGTGCAGGGGCGGCTGGTGGAGGCGGTATCCGGCATGTCCTTCGGCGAGTTCCTGAAGCAGCGCATCTTCGAGCCTCTGGGAATGGTGGACACCAGCTTCATCGTCCCTGCGGACAAGTGGGGGCGGGTAGCTCAGCTCTACAGCCCGAAAGGCGCCGGTGAGGGCGCGAGCGCCTTCATGACGCGGTCCACCTCGAGGGAGCTGGTGGTGGCCGACGACCGGCTCAACGACGGTTACCGCGAAGGCGCGAAGTTCGAAGGCGGCGGCGGCGGCCTGGTCTCCACCGCGGCCGATTACCTGCGCTTCTGCCAGATGCTGCTGAACGGCGGCGAGCTCGACGGCGTGCGGCTGCTGTCGCCGAAGACCGTGGAGCTGATGACCCGCAACCATCTCGGTGACATCCGCATGGGTTTCGGCCGTCAGGGCGTCGGGTTCGGGCTCGGGTTTGCGGTAGCGCTGGACAAGGGGCAGATCGGCGAGATCGGCTCCGACGGCGAGTACAACTGGGGCGGGGCCGCCGGCACCCGGTTCTGGATCGACCCGCAGGAGAGGCTCATCGGCATCTTCATGGTGCAGAGCATTCCCCACCGCACCCGGCTCGGCAGCGAGTTCAAGAACCTGACCTACCAGGCCATCGTCGCCGACCCGTGAGTCCCGTGGCCTCGATTCTCAATTCGGCCATTCGGCTGACTGCCCGCGCGCTCGTCGGGGTGCTCGCCGCCTGGCCGGTTGCAGCTCCGGCGTCCGAACCGGAGGCGCCAGCGCATCCGGGCGCAGCCGTCTACCGGACCCATTGCGCCGCCTGTCACGATGAACCGGGATCGACCCGGGCGCCGGGTCTGGAGGACCTGCAGCGGCTGAGCGCGGACTCCCTGCGGTTGTCGCTGACCGAGGGCGCGATGCAGCAGCAGGCGAGCGGCATCGACCGGCGCGCGCTGTTCGAGCTGATCGACTACCTGGCCGCCCGGGAAGCCGACAGCGGCGAGTGGCTGGCAGGCATCATGTGCGGGGCTTCCGCCCGCGGCGTGGATCTGAGCCAGCCGGTGGCGCTGCCGATGGTGGGCGTGGACCCGCACAGCTCCCGGCGGCTCAGCGCCGCCCAGGCGGGTCTCGCCAGCACCGAGCTGGGTCGGCTGGAGCTGGCCTGGGCCCTCGGCTTTCCTGACACCACGTCGCTGCGATCGGCGCCGGTGATCATCGGCGACACCATGTTCTACACGCCGGTCCAGACCGGCCGGCTGCTGGCGCTGGACGTCACCGTGCCCTGCGTCAAGTGGGTCTACGACGCGGGCACTCAGCTGCGAACCTCCATTTCCTTCGGCGCGCTCGGCAGGGGCGGCCGCAAGGCGCTGGTGCTGGCCGACCGCCTCGGCCGCGTGCACGCCGTGGACCCGCGCAGCGGC
>JBFISC010000016.1:0-26909 GCA_041608775.1 Pseudomonadales bacterium
AGGCCAGAGCGCCGGTCAGGCCCGGCGCCGGATCGATAATGAGGCGCAGCGGAATGCCGCGCACCAGCGACGTCATGGGCCCGCGCTCGTCGAACCGGCGGCGCAGCGGGCTCGCGGCCACGAAGTCGGCGAGCTGGGGCAGGATCCCGCCGCCGAGATAGACACCCCCGGTGGCATAGACCGTGAGGGCCAGGTTGCCCGCCGCCGCCCCGAGCAGCCCGCAGAAGATCTCCAGGGTCTGGTGACACACCGGCTCGTCGGCGGCGACACCGCTGGCAGCAATCCACTCCGGGGTGGCGGATTCCCGTGGCTTGGAGCCCCACAGGGTGCAAACCGCGCCGTACAGACGGCGCAGCCCCGGGCCGGACAGCACCGTCTCCCAGGAGACGTGACCGTGCTCGGCCTGGAGGATCTGAAGAATCTCGCATTCCAGCGGGCTGCCGGGCGCCAGGTCGGCGTGACCGCCTTCCGAGGGCAGCACCCGCCAGCCGTCGACCCGGGGCAGCAGCGCCCCCATGCCAAGCCCGCTGCCCGGGCCGAGCACGGCCCTCACGCCGCCAGGGTCGGCACTCCCCGCGCCCAGGTCCCGCAGCTCGGACAACGCCGGCAGCGAGCGAGCGAGGGCAAAGAAGTCGTTGACGAGCAGCACCGGGCAGCCGAGCTGCGCCGCAGCCTCGGCGGCATCGAACTCGAGGCTGCCGTTGGTGATGCGGCCCCGCCCCTCCGCGACCGGACCGGCAACGGCGAGGCAGGCCGCGGTGAAGCCCGTCGGGGCGAACTCTGCCCGGACCCGGCCCAGGAGCTCGGCCACGTCGGCGAAAGCCCGGGTGGCGAGCAGCAGCCGTTCACCGACAAGACCGTCGGCCGCCAGCGAGAACCGCGCATTGCTGGCGCCGATGTCGGCAACCAGATACTGCTCCGCAGCGCCGGCGTCAGGCGTCGGCACTCGGTCGCCCGGAAACATCGGCGTGCCAGCGCCAGAGATGCTCGAGAGACCGATCCGGCTCCAGCTCGACCAGTCGCGAAGCGAAGTCGATCACGCACAGCGCCGTGATGTCCGCGATGCTGTAGCCGTCGCCGGCCATGTAGCGCCGGTCGGCGAGCTCCGTGTCGAGCCGGCGGTAGAACGACCTGGCGGCCTTCTCGCCCGCGGTCTTCGCTGCGGGGATCTGCTGGCGGTCGGGCATCATCCGGCCGACGATGGGGCCGTTCACCCAGGCCTGGCCGATGGGGCCGAGCAGCTCGAACTCGAGCTGGCGGTTCATCATGTCGATGCGGGCGATCTCGACCGGCGTGGTGCCGAGCAGCGGCGGCTCCGGCTGCACGGCTTCGAAGTAGCGGCAGATGGCCACCGACTCGCCGATGCAGGTGCCGTCGTCGAGCTCCAGCACCGGCACCTTGCCGCTGGGGTTCTTTGCCAGGAACTCCGGCCGTTTGTGTTCGCCCTTTGCCATGTCGACCTGCACCATCGGCACCTCGATGCCTTTCTCCGCCAGGAAAACGCGGACCCTCCGGGGATTCGGCGCCTGAGTGACGTCATACAGCTTCATAGGGATACCTCGTCGAAGGTCTCGAGTTGCGGGTGTCCCAGGTAGGTCCCCTTCGGGGCGCTGGCCTGGGCGTGAGCCTTGCGGAAGTTCTCGGATTCGGTCCACGCCTCGAAGGCTGCCCGTGACTCCCAGACCGAGTGGCTGGCATAGAGCGTGTAGTCGTCGCCGTCCGCCACCTCGACGCTCGGTCCACGCAGGAGCGCGAACGAGCGGAAGCCCGGCACCTCGGAAAGGTACGACTCGCGGTCGCGCCACACCTGCTCGAAGCCGGATTCGAAGCCCCGGGCGATGCGGAAGCGGTTCATAGCGAGAAACATGGTCGGTTCATCCTCCGGTTGTTGGGCAGGCGTCGACGGTTGGTCTGCGCGGCCGACGCCTTCAGGGCTTCTCCCCGTAGTCCTGCCAGGGCCCGTCGCGCTCGCGGATGACCTGGCGGAAGCCCTTCTCCTGAAAGCTCTCCACCCAGCGATAGGCCTCCTCGGTATGCCGGGTCATGCCGTCGAAAAGCGTGCCGAGCAGCTGCGTCGTGCGCAGCCCCATGTTCTCGAAGGCCTGATTGATCAGCAGCTTGTTCAGGGCCAGCTGGTTGGCGGGTATGTGCCGGAACCGCCGGGCCTCTTCCTCGATGAAATGCTCCAGCCGATCTGCCGGCACCACCTCGGACACCAGCCCGATCCGGTGCGCCGTGGCGGCATCGATCGCCCGACCGGTGAGCAGGAACTGCTTGGCGTGCTCGAGCCCGAGCCGGTAAACCCACAGCATGGTGGTTGGCGTGCCGTAAATGCGGCTGGGCGCGTAGCCGATGTGGGCGTCCTCGGCCATGTACAGCAGATCGCAGCAGAGGATCAGGTCCGTGGCGCCACCGATGGCCCAGCCCTTGATCTCTCCCAGCACCGGCTTCGGGCAGTCCCAGATGCTCATGAACCGGCGCACGTTGTTTCCCATGAACTGCCAGTCCCGGACCGGATCCCAGGCCCCCGGGCGCTGATCTACGTGGGGCGCCCCATAGGGCGTGTCCCAGTCACGGCGGTTTGCGGTCAGGTCGTAACCGGCCGTCAGCGTGTCGCCGACGCCGCGCAGCACGATGGCGGCGACCTCCTGGGACCGGCTCGCCCGGTCGATCCCGTCGGCAATACCCTGAATCACGTCGTTGGTCAGGGTGTTTTTCTTCTCGGGCCGGTTGATCGCGATGATGGCGATGCCGTCCCGCTCCTCGTAGAGCGTCTCGTCCGTGGTCACGATGGCCTCCCCTTCAACCTTTCCGCCCGGACAGCTTACTCTCGAACTCGCGCCGCGTACGCCCATCGATAGGTACATCGAGAAACGCCCGCAGCTCCGCCGCATCGAGACTGCGCTGCACGGCGCGAAACAGATCGAGGGTGGTGAGCGGTGTCTCCGGGTTGTCCTTCAGCGCGAAGGCATCGCCGACGGAGACGCGTCCGACCTCGATCACGCGGCAGTAGAAGCCGGGCCGCTCCGCCCGCAGGAAACGCTTCACGAAGCTGCTGTCGCCCATCCGTGCCGCGAGCGTGTTGCAAGGAATTCGCGGCGCGGACACCTCCAGCTGCAGCTCTGGGAGCTCGAGCCGGGTGCCGATCACGAGGCCGGGATCCGGCAGGCCGGCGACGGTGAGGTTGTCGCCGAACGTCCCGGGCGCCACGGGACGGCCGAGCTCGCTCGACCACCAGTCGTAGTCCTCCTGACGGTACAGGTAGACGGCCTGGTCGAGCCCCCCGTGGTGGCGGCCGTCGACTACCACGTCACCGTCCAGTCCCAGCGGGCCCACCGCGACGGGGCCCGCCAAGGACTCCTTGAAGATCCCGGTCTCGCCGCGGAAGCCGCGTGCCTCCAGGCGCCGCCGCCGGCCGACGTTGATGCTCACGACTTGCCGCAGCGCTGGCACCAGCTAAACCCCGCGCGCGGCGCGACGACAAGCCGCGGCCACGCGGGGTTGCCCGGCAAACCCCGCCACTACCCGAGGGCGCGGCCCGACCGAACGCGGCCCGGCCGAGCGTGGATTGTCCGGCTGCTCCGACATGCCGGGGATTCTACCGACCCGGCAGCAAAAACGTGCACCAGCGCAATAGAGACGGCAGGCAAATTGGCATAGGATCGAGGACCGACGCTGAATCGGAGATGATCATGGCGCGGCTGAGGAACCTGTCCTGCTATGTCGCCCTCACCCTGGCCCTCGTCCCGGCCGCCGCTGGCTCGAGCTACGAGTTCCCGACCGCCTCGGCGGTGACCCGGGCCAGCGAGCTCAAGGGTCGGGTGGTGGAAACCCGCGATGGCGAGGAGCTGGGTCGGGTGCACGACTTCGCCGTCGACCTGGCCAGCGGCACGCTCGCCTACGTGGTGGTATCGGTTGGCAGCTTTCTCATCGACGACAGCCTGATCGCGGTGGCTCCGGAAGCGCTGCGCGACAGCGCCGACGCCGACGGCCGCCTGGTGCTCGAGGCCGACGCTGCCAGCCTGCGTGCGGCCCGCCGCTTCGCCGACGGTGCCTGGCCACGGCGCGCTGACGTGCTTGCAGATCAGCAGGCTCCCGGGACCGCCGAAGCGGCGACTGAAGAGGCCGTTGCCACCGCTCCCGCCCGGGGTTCGGCCACCATCAGCAGCCGCAGCAGGACCGCAACGTAGTCCGCCGGCGAGCGCAGTATTCGCTTCCTCGAGCCGCCGGAACGGCCGTCGGCGCAGATCGAAGCGGTCCGGGACGCTGCCGCCCGCCCGGCGCCTACTACCCGCTTCCGCCGCCTCGACAGGGACGGCGACGGCACCCTGAATCGCGCCGAGATCGCGCACGAGATGGGCCGCGGCGATCGCTTCGCCGACATCGACCTGGATGCCAGCGGGTCGATCGACGAGGGCGAGTTCGACGCCATGCAGAACCGTCGGGGGCCCGGCGGCGACTGAGCGCCCCCGTGCACCGGCAACGCGCGGCGGGTATTCTGCCGCGATGACCGGCCACGGAGACCCGAGCACCGAAACCCTGATCGCTCAGGGCATGCAGCGCCTCGATGCCGCGACCGGCAGCGTGGTGCCCGCCCTGCAGCCATCCACCACGTTTGCGCGGGACAGCGACTACCGCCTGCTGTCGGGGGCCCACAGCTACGCCCGGGACCAGAACCCGACCTTCCTGCCGGCGGAGCAGATGCTCGCCCGGCTGGAAGGCGCGCATCAGGCCCGGCTGTTCAGCTCCGGAATGGCGGCCGCCATGGCCGTGGTGCAGGCGCTGCGCCCCGGTGACCGCATCGTCGCACCCGCCGTCATGTACTGGGGCCTGCGCAACTGGTTGCGCCGGTTCTGCGCCGACTGGGGTCTGGTGCTGGACTTCTACGACGGCGGCGATCCCGACGACCTGGCCAGGCAGGCGCGTCGGGCGCCGACCCGGCTGATCTGGGTGGAGACACCGAGCAACCCCATCTGGGAGGTGGTGGACATCGCCTGGGCCGCCGAACTGGCACGGGAGACCCGAGCCACTCTGGCGGTGGATTCCACCGTCGCCACCCCCGTGCTGACCCGGCCCATCGAGCTCGGTGCCGACATCGTCGTGCATTCCGCCACCAAGTACCTGAACGGCCACGGGGACTTGGTTGCCGGCGCCCTGGCCACCGCTCGCGACGACGAGCTCTGGCAGCGCGTCTGCGACCTCCGCGCCAACGCGGGCGCAATTCCCGGCACCTTCGAGGCATGGCTGCTGCAACGCGGCATGCGCACCCTGTTTCTGCGGGTTCAGCGCTGTTGCGACTCTGCCATGCGCATCGCCGAGCACTTTGTCCGGAACCCGCGGATCGAGCAGGTGCTCTACCCCGGTCTCCCGGACCACCCGGGGCATGCGGTGGCCCGGCGGCAGATGCACGGCGGCTTCGGCGGCATGCTGTCGCTTCGGGTCCGCGGCGGCGCCGCCGCAGCGCTGGCGGCGGCATCGCGCTGCCGGACGTTCGTCCGGGCCACCTCGCTCGGCGGGGTGGAAAGCCTGATCGAGCACCGACGCACCATCGAAGGTCCGGACAGCCCGGTCCCCGACGACCTGCTGCGCCTGTCCATCGGCATCGAGGCCAGCGAGGATCTGATCGCCGATCTGGAGCAGGCGCTCGGCTAGTCTCGACGACACGCGGATCGGCACGGCACCAGGTTAGGGGTATCCGCGTATTCCGGGGTCCGGCGCGATGTCTCAGATTCGCCTTCATGCGGGTCCAGCATTGCCAACATTGCCCAACGGGGCGCCTGTGCCTGGCTGCCGGCCTCGACACGGCTGAGCTGACGTCGCTGTCAGCGTGCGTGCAGCCGAGCGCGCCCATGCAGCGCGGCGATTTTCTGTACCGGGCCGGAGACCGCGCTGACGATTGCTTCGTGGTGCGCTCCGGCGCCTACAAGACCGTCGTCGTCAGCGGCGACGGTCAGGTGCACGTGACCGGCTTCTACTTTCCAGGCGAGATCATGGGTGTATCGGGGCAGGCCAGCGGCAGGTATCGCGACTCGGCGGTGGCGCTGCAGACCAGCACCGCCTGCCGCACGCCGCTGACCGAACTGCCGCGGCTATGGGAAATCGGCAGCGGCCCCTCGCTGCTGCGCATGCTCGGCGACAGCGAGCGGTTGAGCACCGAAGGCCGGACCAACCTCAGCCGCCCGGCTGCGGACGCCCGGGTCGCCGGCTACCTCACGGGCCTGTCCCGGCGCCTGAAGCACCAGGGGCGCTCGCCGGATCACCTGCCCCTGCCCATGAGCCGCACCGATCTGGCAAACCACCTCGGCATGACCCTGGAAAGCCTGTCCCGGGTGCTCGGCAGGCTTGCAAGATCCGGACTGATCCGCAGCGACCGCCATGCCATCACCCTGGTGGATGGAAAAGCCCTGGAAGCCATGGCCGGGCATCTGGATCCAGAGGTGCCCTGAGGCCATCGGAAAAGAAAGCCCCGACATCCATTGGCGGCTGCGGGGCCGGAACAACCCTCGAGCTGCAGATCAGGTCAGCGCGCCAGCCGCAGCGATCAGGGCGAGTGCAACCGCAACCAGCACGGCGACGTTGACGCCGATCTTCTTGAGGGTGGTCGAATCTTCCGCGGCCAGGTATTGCATGACGGCAACTCCACGTATTTGCGGTCAAGCATATGGCGCCCGCCGGAAACCGCCTTGATCAGAATCAAATCACGGCTTGTTCGCGGGCGGGTCCTGGCGTGTCACCCGATCGAGAATACCCATGCCGAACGCCGACACCACGAAGGTCAGGTGGATGATCACGTACCAGAGAAGATCGTCATTGGCGACATTGGGGGTGTTCATGAAGATCTTCAGCAGGTGGATCGACGAGATGGCAACGATGGAGGAAGCTACTTTGTTCTTCAGGCTGGTGTAGTCCATCTTGCCGAGCCAGCCGAGCTTCTCCGTATTCGTGCCGATGTCCAGGCGGGAGACGAAGCTCTCGTAGCTGGAGAGCATCACCATGACGATCAGGCCGCCGACCAGGGCCAGATCGATGAGGGACAGCACCACGAGGACCAGATCCGCCTCGCTCACCGCCAGGATGATCGGCAGCACGTGGAAGACTTCCTGAAAGAACTTGATGCCCAGCGCCAGCAGGGCCAGGCTCAGACCCAGGTAGATCGGCGCAAGAATCCAGCGCGCCGAGTAAATCGCATTCTCGACCAGTCGTTCCATCGGCTTCTCAATCTTCCAGGTAGCTGCCCAGGCGCTCCGCGGCTTGAGCGAAGTCTTCCATGAACCCCATGACCACCGAGCGGACGGACTGCGCCGAGTTCATCAGCCCCACGCCCTGGCCCACCCAGTAGGTGGCAAGCGCGCGCGCGCCCGGGTCACCGCCCTGGGCGAGCTTGTCTATGGCCCGCAGCGCCGGCTCGCTGACCAGGCTCTGCAGCGGCATGGGCAGGGGCTCCGGCGCCTCCGGCGCCTGCCAGGCATCGGTCCAGGCCGATCGAAGCTGGCGGGTGAACTTTCCGGTGCGGCTGCGGGAACGCACGGTCTGGCGCGAGTTGGCTGCCAGCATCTTCTCCTTCACCACCGGGTTGGTCTCGGCCTCGGCGGTGGTCAGCCAGACCGAGCCGGTCCAGGCGCCGTCCGCACCCATGGCCATGCAGGCCGCCATCTGCCTGCCGGTGACGATCCCGCCGGCAGCCAGCACCAGCGTGTCGCCGTAGGGTCTTAGCGCATCGATCACTTCCGGGACCAGCACCAGGGTCGACACTTCTCCGCAGTGGCCGCCGGCCTCGGTGCCGGAGACCACCAGCACGTCCACGCCGGCCTCGGCGTGCTTGATGGCATGCTCCTTCGCGCCGGTGAGCGCACCCACCATCACACCCTCCTCACGGGCTCGTTCGAGCATGATCCGCGGGGGCACCCCGAGCGCGTTCACGATCAGCTTGATCGGGTGCGAGAACGCCACGTCGAGAATTCGCGCAGCCCCGGATTCGCGCATACCGCTGGCGAAACCGTCGTTCACCCCGCCGCGCCACAGACCTTCGACGCTGACTCCGTTCTCGGCGAGAATCCGTTCGACGTAGGCCTTGTGTTCCGGCGGGATCCGCGCCTCGATCTCCGCCGCGGTCAGGGTGCCTTCCTTGTCGGCCATGCTCGTCGGGACGATCAGATCCACCCCGTAAGGGCGGCCCTCCACGTGCTCGTCGATCCAGGCGAGCTCGATTTCCAGGGTCTCCGGCGAATGTCCGGCCGCGCCGAGCACACCGAAGCCGCCGGCACGGCTGACCTCGGCCACCACGTCGCGGCAATGACTGAAAGCAAACAGCGGAAACTCGATGCCGAGCTTCTCGCAGATCCTGAACTTCATCGACGTCCCTCCCTCTCGCCGAGCCGGACGGGCGGAGACTATAGCCGCGCCGCTGCACCGAGACCAGCGCTCGCGCTGCGCTGAAGTCTCCGGACCATACGGGGTATGCTGGGTCTTCGATGTTCACAGGAGGCAGAATGTTCGAGCGTCTCGCCAACCGGCTCAGGCTGAACGCGATCCCCCAGATATTCTTCGTCTCTGCTGCCGTAGCCGTGCTGTTCGTCGCGTTCGCCATTCCTTTCAGCAACACGTTCGCCAGCTTCTTCGGCATGCTGACCAGCTTCACAGTGGCGTACTTCGGCTGGTTCTACATTCTCAGCGTCACCGGCCTGCTGGGGTTCCTGATCTGGGTGGCGCTGTCGCGCTACGGTCACATCCGCCTGAGCGCCGATAGCGAGCAGCCGGAGTACAACACCCTCACCTGGTTCGCCATGCTGTTCGCCGCCGGCATCGGCACCATCCTGATGTTCTGGGGCGTTGCCGAGCCCATGTCGCACTTCGCCAACCCGCCGCTGCTGGAGATCGCCGGCGGGACGCCGGAGGCCGCGGAGCTGGCGATGACCATCGCGCTGTATCACTTCGGCCTGCATACCTGGACCATATTCACCCTGCCGGCGCTCGCCATCGGCTACTTCGCCTACCGTCAGGGGCTGCCGATGCGCATCAGCAGCATCTTCTACACCGTGCTCGGCGAGAAGGTGTTCGGCCCGTGGGGCTGGTTCATCGACATCGTCGCCGTCCTCGGCACCCTGTTCGGCGTCGCCGTTTCCGTCGGCCTCGGAACCCTGCAGCTGAACAGCGGGCTGCACTACCTGGTGGGCCTGCCGTCCAGCGCCGGCGCGCAGATCGCCATCGTCGCGGTCATCACCGCGGTTGCCACGGTCTCGGTCGCGCTGGGGCTCGATCGCGGGATCAAACGCCTGTCGCAGTTCAACATTCTGATCGCGCTGGCGATCCTGCTGTTCGTCTGGCTCGCCGGGCCGACCCTGTTTCTCACCGCAGGCACGGTGCAGAACTTCGGCAACTACCTGCAGAACCTGCCGTGGCTGGCCTTCTGGACGGAGACCTATCAGGGCACCGACTGGCAGCGCAGCTGGACCGTGTTCTACTGGGCCTGGACCATCTCCTGGGCTCCCTACGTAGGCATCTTCATTGCCAGGATCTCCAAGGGTCGAACCATCCGCCAGTTCGTCGGCGGAGCCCTGGGCGCGCCGCTGCTGTTCACGGTGATCTGGTTTTCGGTGTTCGGCCTCGCGGCCATCGATCTGGAGCTGAACCATGGGACGGACCTGTCGGAACAGGTACAGGCCGATGTCTCGGTGGCCCTGTTCTCGTTCCTCGAGAACTACCCGCTCGCCACCGTGACATCGTTGTTCAGCGTCGTGATCATCGTCGTCTTTCTGACCACCTCGGCCGACTCCGCTGCGCTGGTCATAGACCTCCTGTCCCGGCATGCGGATCAGCCGTCCCATACCGGCCAGCGCGTGTTCTGGACACTGCTCCTCGGTGCCATCGCAGCCACGCTGCTGCTCGGCGGCGGGCTCGACGCGCTGCAGAACGTGATCACCACCCTGGGCTTTCCCTTCTGCGTGCTGCTGGTGTTCATGGCCGTAGCGCTGACCCGGGCGCTCCACGCCGACTACCTCGGGTTCTCCCTGGACGATCTGGTCGCCGGGCGGACGCCACCCATGGATCCGATGGGATCCGATACCCGGGACCCATCCGACCACGTGGGCCCGCCCCGGGGTCGGCCCGGGCCCCCACCCACGCGGTGACTTTATTCCGCCGCCGGCGATGAGTAGCATCTGTGCGTACGGTTTGGGGGACCGACGAACCATGAGCACCGCGAGCTGGACCTTTTTCCAGGCGTTTCTAAAATCGCCGAAGGTGGTCGCCTCGATGATCCCCAGCTCCCCCTTTCTCGAGCGGAGGCTGGTGCGGGCGGCGCACCTCGACAGCGCGCGCATCGTGGTGGAGCTCGGTTCCGGCACCGGAGGCACGACGCGGGCGCTGCTGGCGGCCATGAGCCCCGATGCCCGGCTGCTTGCCATCGAGCGCATCGCGCAGTTCGTGCCCGCCCTCCGGGCGATCGCCGATCCGCGCCTCGAGATCGTGAACGGCTGCGCCAGCAGCATCGTCGCCGAGCTCCAGAGCCTCGACCTGGGACAGGCGGACGCGGTGATCTCCGGCATTCCGTTCTCGACCCTGCCTCCCGATCTGGGCCGCACCATCGCCGAGGAGGTCGCGCGGGCACTGCGTCCCGGCGGCCGCTTCGTCGCCTACCAGTTCGCCGATCGCGTGGCGGACTACGGCACTCCGGTTCTGGGCAAGGCGACGGTCGAGCACGAACTGCGCAACGTGCCGCCGCTGAAGGTGTTCACCTGGCGCAAAGCGGCGGGTCCGCCGCCGGCCTGACGCTCAGCCGGACGGTAGCCGCACCCGGGCCGGCGCCACCGGGCAACCGGTGGCCGCCCCGCGGAACACGTGCACGGCCCCGCCCGCTTCGCTGCCGGAGCCCTCCGAGCCGGACACCACGTAGAGGTCACGAAGTCGATCGCCGCCGAAGCAGACCGACGTGCACATGGGCTCCGGAATCCGCACGAAGTCCCTGCGGCTGCCGTTCGCATCGAAGACCGCGACGCCATGACCCCCTGCGGCCAGCGCGACCCAGACGCTGCCGTCCTCAGCCACCGCGAGACCGTCCGGCACGCCCTCTTCGGTGCGTACGAACACGTCCCTGGCGCCGAGGTTCCCGCCGTCCTCGACCGGGTACCGCCAGACCGTGCGCACCGACGAGTCCGAGTGATAAAGGGCGCGGCCGTCCGGCGAGAACCCGAGCCCGTTGGTCAACCAGACGTCGGTACCCACCACGCGGGCGCTGCCGTCCAGGTCGATCAGCCAGAGATCGCCCGGGGCCGGCTCCCGATCGTCCGCGAACACGGGGCTAGAGCCCAGCGACCCGACGTAGATCCGTCCGGCCGAGTCCGTCGTGAGGTCGTTGTAGCCGACGTTGCCCGCATCCGGATCCCGGTCGAGGAGCGTGACCGTAGCGCCGCCGCGAAACGGCTTGAACGAGACGTTGCGGCCGCTGACGATCAGCCCGCCGGCATCGTGGAGCGCCATCCCGCCGATTCCACGGCGGTGCGCGAACACCGTCTCGACCCCGCCGCTGCCGTCCACGCAATAGACCCCGCCGTTCAGCACATCGCTGAAAGCCAGGCCGCGTCCCGGCAACCACACCGGGCCTTCTACCAGGCCGTAGCCGCTGGTCAACGTTTCCATGGGCTCACCCTCTGTCGGAACGAGTTCGTTCGGCGCAGGCTAACCCACGGCGACCCGGCGCGCATTCGCCGGCTGCGTCAGTCCATCGACAGCGCCAGGTCGCGGCTGACCAGACGCTCGAGGTTGAGCCGGGCGTTGTCGTTGCTCCCGTCGAGCGCGAGCGCCCGCTCGAAGTCGGCGCACGGCCCCGCGGCCGGGCGCCCTGCAAGGCGCGGCTCGCGACGGTGCAGCGGCCCTCGCTGTGCGCCAGCGCGGGGCACGGAGCGGCGCCCGACGACCGGGTGTTAGCATGCATCGTCCCACGGTAGAGCTGACCGCCGATGTCCCAGACACCGAAATCACCGCGCCGTCATCGGCGCTGAGCGGATGACCCCGACCGACGCCACCTGGCTGAACGCGCGCTGTGCCCTGACGTTCACGGCGCAACTAGCCACACCGCTGGTGCTGATGCTGCGCCCGCGCAGCGGACCCGAGCAGTGGGTCGCGCGCGAAGACTACCGGCTGTCGCCGCCGGTGCCCGTGGTGGAGTTCACCGATGCCTTCGGCAACCTGTGCCAGCGGCTGGTAGCGCCGGTGGGCAGCTTCGAGGTCCGCACTGCCGCTGACGTCATGGTCACGGAGCGCCCGGCGGGGCCCCGCGACGCCCCGTTCATTGAGGTGCCGAACCTGCCCGACGACGTGCTCGGCTATCTGCTGCCGAGCCGCTACTGCGAGGCTGACCGGCTTGGCGACATGGCTCGCAGCATCGTCAACAACGCCCCTCTCGGCTACCCGCAGGTCGCCGCCATCACCGAATGGGTACGCAACAACGTGCGCTACACTCCCGGCAGCAGCAGCCTGCCGGTGTCCGCCTGCGAGGTCCTGAGCCGCCGGGAGGGCGTGTGCCGCGACCTTGCCCAAGTCACCATCGCCCTGTGCCGAGCGCTGTGCATTCCCGCCCGCCTGGTAGTGGGCTACGTGCGCGGTCTCGAACCCATGGACGTGCACGCCTGGGTGGAAGCCTACGTCGGCTACCACTGGGAACGCTTCGATCCGAGCACCGACATCCGCGGACCGCGAATCACCATCGCCCACGGCCGCGATGCCACCGACGTCGCCATCTACAACCAGTACGGACCGCTGCTGCTTCCCGACGACATGCAGGTCGCCGTCGAAATGCTGCCCGGATCACCGTAAGCTGCCGCGTTTCCACCACGAGAGCCCTCCATGGAACTGCTGGTCGCCAAACTCGCGCTGATCGGCGCGCTCGGCGTCGCCGCGCAGTGGCTGGCCTGGCGCGCCCGTTTGCCTGCCATCGTGCTGCTGCTGGCTGCCGGGTTCATCGCCGGGCCGCTCACCGGCGTGCTCGATCCGGTGACCGACTTTGGCGACATGCTGCGCCCGCTGGTGGCGCTGGCCGTTGCCCTGATCCTGTTCGAGGGCGGGCTGTCGCTCAACTTCGCCGAGCTGCGGGACACCTCGGTCGCCGTCCGTCGGCTGGTATCGCTGGGAGCGCTGATCGCCTTCGGCCTGGGCGCGCTGGCCGCCCATCATCTGGCCGACCTGTCCTGGCCGAGCGCGCTGGTGCTCGGCGCGATTCTGGTGGTGACCGGACCCACCGTGGTGATACCGCTGCTGCGCCATGCCCGCCTGAAGCCGCGGGCGGCATCGCTGCTGCGCTGGGAAGCCATCCTCGCAGACCCGGTTGGCGCGCTGCTGGCGGTTCTGGTGTTCGAGGTGGTGCTGGTGCTGAGGACCCCGTTCGCCGCCGACGAGCTCGCCCTCATGGTCGGCGGCGCCGCGCTGTGGGCGGCGGTCGGCGGGTGGGGCCTCGGCAAGCTGCTGGTGCTGGTGTTCATCCGCGGCAAGATCCCCGAGTTCCTGAAGGCGCCGGTGGTGGTTGCCGCCGTGCTCGCAACCTACGCCATCTCCAACGCGATCCTCGAGGAGAGCGGCCTGCTCACCGTCACCGTGCTCGGCGTGACCCTCGGCAACTCCCGGCTCGCCAGCCTGACCGAGCTGCGTCGCTTCAAGGAGTTCATCACCGTGATGCTGGTGTCCGGCGTGTTCATCATCCTGACCGCCACCCTCGATCTGGCGACCCTGGCAAGCCTGGCGCCGCGGGATGCGCTGTTCCTGGCCGCTCTGCTGTTAGTCGTCAGGCCAGGCGCCGTGCTGCTGTCTACCGCCTTCACCGGCCTGCCGATCCAGGAGCGCCTGCTGGCCGCCTGGATCGCGCCGCGCGGCGTCGTGGCGGTTGCTGTCTCGGGGTTGTTCGCCGCCGCGCTGGTGGAACAGGGCATTCCCGACGGTGGGCGGCTGGTGGCTCTGACGTTTGCCGTGGTGATGCTCACGGTGGTCGTGCATGGCTTCACCCTGGGTCCGCTGTCCAGGCTGCTGAACCTCGGCTCCGCCGGTCCGGAAGGCGTGATCATCGTCGGCGGGTCGAGCTGGAGCACGGCGCTGGCGGAACAACTGAAGGCCCTGGAGCTGCCGGTCGTGCTGGTGGACCGCAACTGGAACCACCTGCGCGAAGCCCGCTACCAGGGCATCGACGTGTACTACGGCGAGATTCTGTCCGAGCTCGCCGAGCATCACATGGATCTCAACCGCTACGGCTACCTCATCGCCGCCACCGACAACGACGACTACAACGCGCTTCTGTGCACCGATTTCGGCCCCGAATTCGGTCGCGGCAACGTCTTCCAGATCGGCCGCCCGGACACCGACGAGCATCGCCACAGCCTGTCGGTCACGCTGGGCGGGCGTCCGCTGCTAAACGAGGTCGGGGGCTACAAGACCCTGAACAGCCGGCTCGACGCCGGCTGGGAATTCCGCAAGACCACCCTCAGCAAGGATTTCCGCGAGGCCGACCTGCGGGAGCGCCTGGGCGACAAGGGCCGGCTCGTGCTGGCACGCAGAAGAGCCAGGCTGCTGTGGCTGACCGGAACGGAGCAACCGAAGCTCGAGCCCGGCGACGTGGTGCTGAGCTTCGGGCCCGCACGGGAAAAGACGACCGCCTCGCCGGAAGGCAAGCGGCCGCCGCCGGACGCTGCCGCGGGGTAGTGTACTAGCGGCCGTCCAGACTGAAGCTGCCGCCGCCGCGACAGGCGATGAACAGAAACGCGAAGCAGTACAGGGCAGCGAGCTCCCCGCCGTTGTTGAGCGGGAACAGCGCCTGGGTGCCATGGGCAAGCCAGTAGGCCACCGCCATGGTGCCGCTGCAGATGAACGCGGCCGGACGGGTGAACAGCCCGATCAGCACCAGCGCGCCACCGACCAGCTCGATGCCGCCGGCGCCGTACTGAATCCAAGCCGGCGCCCCCTCCCGCGCGGCGGCCGGAAAGCCGAACAGCTTCTGGCTGCCGTGACACAGGAACAGAAAGCCCGTCACGATGCGCAGCAGCGCATAGCTCTGGTTCTCGAAGCGCCCAAGAAAGTCCAGCATCGTCATATCTCCTCACCTGCCTGCCGGACAGCATAAGGAATCCGCGCCGAATGCCCCACCGGTTCATATTCGCTATAGTGCGCGCTCGATTCATCCGGGCATTGGGGGAAACACCATGAAAGGGACCGTTCACTACGAGAAGAAGGACGACGTGGCGCTGATGACAGTGGACAACCCTCCGGTCAACCCCCTGTCCAGCGGGGTCCGCCAGGGACTACACGACGGCGTCTCGAAGGCCCTCGCCGACGGGGACGTCAAATCCATCGTCTTGACCGGCGCAGGCCGGGCCTTCATCGCCGGAGCGGACATCTCGGAATTCGGAGCGGCCGCTACCGAAGGTCCTGGCCTGCACGAAGTGCTCGGCCTCATGGAAGCCAGCAGCAAGCCGATTATCGCGGCACTCAACGGCACCGCCTTCGGCGGTGGCCTCGAGGTCGCCCTGTGCTGCGACTACCGGGTGGCGGCGCCAAAGGCGCCGGTGGGCCTGCCGGAAGTCAAGCTGGGCCTGCTGCCCGGCGCCGGCGGCACCCAGCGCCTGCCCCGCCTGATCGGCGCGGAAAAGGCCCTGCAGTTCATCCTCTCAGGTGATCCCATCCCGGCGCCACAGGCGAAGGCGCTGGGCATCGTCGACGAGGTCGTGGACGGAGACGTGGTCGAAGGCGCCATCGCCTACGCGCGCAACGTGGTCACCAGCGGCGGCAAGCTGCGGAAGATTCGCGACGAGAGCGCCAAGGTCGAGGCCGACCGCGACAACCAGGAAGTCTTTGCCGAAGCGCGCAAGCTCGCAGCCCGCCGCATGCGCGGACGGTTCGCGCCGGAAATGATCATCCAGTGCGTGGAGGCTGCGGTGAACCTCGGCGACTTCGACGCCGGCATGAAGGTCGAGCAGGAGAACTTCCGCAAGTGCCTCGAGCACCCGCAGCGGGAAGCGCTGATCCACGTGTTCTTCAGCGAGCGCGAGGTCGCGAAGATCCCCGACGTGCCGAAGGACACACCGGTCAAGGACATCAGGTCTGCCGGCGTGGTCGGCTGCGGCACCATGGGCGGCGGCATCACCATGTGCTTTGCCAACGCGGGCATTCCGGTGACGGTACTGGAGATGAACCAGGAGGCACTGGACAAGGGTCTCGGCGTGATCAAGCGCAACTACGACATCCAGGTGCAGCGCGGCAGGATGAGCGAAGCCAACGTCGCCAAGCGCATGGGCCTAATCACCGGCACCCTGAAGTACGAGGACCTCGGCAGCGCCGACGTGGTGATCGAGGCGGTCTACGAAAACCTCGACGTGAAGAAGGAGGTGTTCGCGAAGTTCGAGCAGGTGATGAAGCCCGGCGCCATCATCGCCAGCAACACTTCAGGCCTCGACATCGATGCCATGGCCAACGTCACCTCCCGCCCCGGCGACGTGATCGGGCTGCACTTCTTCAGCCCTGCCAACGTCATGAGGCTGCTGGAAGTGGTCCGCGGTGAGAAGACCGACAAGTCCACCATCGCCACCGCCATGCAGCTCGGCAAGACCCTGAGCAAGGTCGCCGTGCTGTCCGGCAACGCGCCCGGCTTCATCGGCAACCGCATGCTCGCCGGCTACACCCGTCAGGCCGGCGAGATCATCCTGCAGGGCGCCACGCCCTACCAGGTGGACAAGGTGATCAACGAGTTCGGCATGCCCATGGGACCGTTCCAGATGAACGACCTGGTCGGCCTGGACCTCGGCTGGCGGGCCCGCAAGCTGTCCGGCATGAAGCCCGAGGACGTGCCCATCACCGCCCGGGTCGCCGACAAGCTGTGCGAGCTGGAGCGCTTCGGCCAGAAGAACGGCCGCGGTTTCTACATCTATCCCGAGGGCAGCCGCGCCGGCCAGCCGGACCCGGAGGTGGTAAAGATCGTCGAGGAGACCTCCGCCGAGCTGGGCATCGAGCGCCGCGAGATCAGCGACGACGAGGTGCTCAAGCGCTGTCTGTACGGCCTGATCAACGAAGGTGCCCGGATCCTCGAGGACGGCATCGCGATCCGACCCTGTGACATCGACATCGTCTATATCAATGGCTACGGGTTTCCGGAGGTGGTCGGCGGACCCATGTTCTGGGCCGACAAGCAGGGCCTCGACAGCGTCCACCAGGACATCGTCAAGTTCCGCGAAGAGTACGGCGACTTCTGGACGCCGGCGCCGCTGCTCGAACGCCTGGCCAAAGAAGGCAAGACCTTCGCCAGCCTGCAGTCCTGAACGTGAACGCGGAAGGAAATCTGGCCCTGTTCTGCGATTTCGAGAACATCGCCCTCGGCGTGCGCGATGCCAAGTACGACCGTTTCGACATCCGTCCGGTGCTGGAACGGCTGCTGGTGAAGGGTTCCATCGTGGTGAAGAAGGCGTACTGCGACTGGGACCGCTACAAGGAGTTCAAGCCCGCCATGCACGAGGCGGCGTTCGAGATGATCGAGATTCCCCACGTGCGCCAGTCCGGCAAGAACTCCGCCGACATCCGCATGGTCGTCGACGCGCTCGACCTGTGCTACACGAAGGAACACATCGATACCTTCGTCATCATCTCCGGCGACTCGGACTTCTCGCCGCTGGTCAGCAAGCTGCGCGAGAACGCGAAGATGGTGATCGGGGTGGGGGTGAAGAACTCGACCTCGGACCTGCTGATGAGCAACTGCGACGAGTTCATCTTCTACGATGATCTGGTACGCCAGCAGAAGAAGCCGGCACGGCGGCGCTCCCGCGGCGGCAAAGGGAAAGCCAAGGCGGCAGCGAAGTCGGAAAAGCCGGATACGAAATCCGACGAAAAGTCCGCCGAGGAGCTCGCCCAGGAGGGCATCGATCTGGTGCTGGAGACTGCCGATGCGCTGTACGCCGAGCGGGGCGAGCGTGGCAGCCTGTGGGGGTCCATGGTCAAGCAGACGCTGAAGCGCCGACGCCCGGGATTCAACGAGTCCTTCTACGGCTTCAGCTCTTTCAGCGACCTGCTGGAGGAAGCACAGGCCCGGGGCGAGATGCAACTGGAGCTGGACGAGAAATCCGGCGGCTACATCATCCGCTCCGTAGGCGGCGACTGATCCCGGTAGACAACTGCTGAACCGCCTGAGCAGCGGTTTTACCGGGCTTTTACAGTTCCGCGGGGTGCCCTGCACTAGCATTCTCCGCTCTCAACGACAGCGGAGAACACACAATGACCAAGCTCACCGACATCGAAGGCATCGGGCCGGCATTCGCGGAGAAGCTCAAGGCTGCCGGCATCGGCAGCTGCGAAGCGCTGCTCGAAAAAGGCGCCAGCAGCCGCGGCCGCAGCGACATCGCCGCCGCCTCAGGCATCGACGCCGGCCGGATCCTGCGTTTCGTCAACCATGCCGACCTGTGCCGCATCAAGGGTGTTGGCGGTGAGTACGCGGAGCTGCTCGAAGCGGCCGGCGTCGACAGCGTTCCGGAGCTGGCCCAGCGCAACGCCGAGAACCTCGCCACCCGGATGGCCGAAGTGAACGCGCAGAAGCGCCTGGTGCGCAGCCTGCCGTCGCCGAAGGCCGTCACCCGCTGGGTGAGTCAGGCGAAAACCCTGCGCCGGATCGTCACCCACTGAGATCCGCGTCCGGCGGCTGGCGGAGTTCCGGCAGGATCACGATGAAGCGTGATCCTGCCCCGGGCTGACTCTCCACCCGCACGCTGCCGCCGTGACGCTCCACCACGGTGCGGACGAACCGCAGCCCGAGGCCCGCGCCGCGCCGCGCCGCCAGCTCCGGCGCGGTGGAGCGGAAGTAGGGGTCGAACAGCCGCGCCTGCTCGGCCTCGGCGATGCCCAGGCCCTGATCCACAACGCTGATCGCGATCCGGCCATCCTCCTGCCGCGCCAGTTCGATCCGGGTCAGCGCGTCCGGGTCGCTGTACTTGATGGCGTTGCTGAGCAGGTTGACGAAGGCGCGCTCCAGCAGCTCGCCGTTGCCCATCACCCAAACGCCGTCTTCGTCATCCTGCGCCATGGGCTCGAACTGCAGCCGAATCGACCGCTCCCGGGCGAGCACGTACATGTGCTCAGCGGCGTTGCGGAGCACGTCCACCACATTGAGCGGATAGGTTTCGAACTGCTCCCTGGCCTGAACCCGGGAAAGCTGAAGGAACTGCTCCGATGCCGACAACGCCTTTTCCGCGTAGCGGCCGATGTCAGCCAGGGTCTGCGAGTAGTCGGCATCCCGCACCAGCGCCAGCACCGACAGCATCGGCGAGCGCAGGTCGTGGGAGAGAAACGCCAGCGCCTCTTCCCGCTCCCGCTCGGCGGCCCGGATGTCGGACATGTCGGTCACGGTGATTACCCAGTAGTCGACCGGATCCCCGGGGCGACTCAGCGGGGCCGCCTCGAACAGCACCGACTCGCCGTTCCGGCTCTGGGTCTCGAAGGACTCCGCGGCGCCGTCGACGACCGTTGCGCCGGCAACCTCCCGCCAGCTGCGGCCGAGCGGCGGCACCAGCACTGCGAGCAGCGCCTGACAGTCTGCGGGCTCAGCGTCCGCGTCGAGCTCGAGCAGCCGGCGCGCGGCCGCGTTCACGAACAGAACCTCGCCGACCGCGGACAGCACCGCCACCCCGTTCGGCATCTCCGCCAGGCCGCGCAAGCCGACGTCACGGCCGGCACGGACTTCCTCGGCGGCTCGCTGCAGGCTGCCGATGCGCGCTGCCAGCCGTTCGCCCGGGAGTATCTCGGGGCCGTCCTGGACAACGTCGAGCGCCGCCACCACGCGCTCGACGTAAGCCCGCTCGGCTTCCGCGAATGCCGCTTCGCGCTCGATCAGCACCGGCCTCGGACGCTCGAGACGAATGGCGCCCGCCGACGGCTCCGCGGCCGCACCATCGGCCCAGCGCCAGCGACCGTCGACCATCACCGCCAGCCGGTCCAGAACGTCCTCCAGCGCGGGCTTGCGGTCGGCGAAGGACCAGCGCCCGCGCTCGAGCGAAACCCGCGACATCTCGGTCGCCACGAAATGCCACGCGATCTCGTGACGGCGCCAGCTCCAGTACGGATAGGCCAGGAGCGCAGCAACGGCAGCGCCGGCCAGCGGCAGGTGCAGTCGCAGAACATGGGCGATGGCCATGGTCGCCAGCGGCAGCAGCGCCGCGGCCAGCGCGACCAGCAGCATCAGCTTCGGCTGCAGCCGCGGCAGCAGCAACGCCGGCACCGCCACGAACCCGAGCGCCAGGGCAACGATCCATCCCGGCGCTGCCCGGCGGATCAGCGCGTCCTGGAGAACCCCGTTCAACACATTGGCGTTCAGCTCGATTCCGGACATGGGGTTCCGGTCGCCGGACAGCGGGCTCGGCAGCCGGTCAGAGGCGGCGGCAGCGGTGACACCCACCAGCACGATCCGATCGTCGAGGGCTGCCACGGGCAACCGCCCATCCAGCACGTCGAGGGCCGAGAACTCGGGGAAGCTGCCCGGCGGCCCCACGAAGGGCAGATAAACCCAGTCGCAGCGCACGTTCTGAATCGTGGGCGGCAGCGCCTGCGCACAATCGGCGGCGGGTTCCGGGCCGTGCCCCAGGGCCTCCGCCAGGGCCACGGCCAGGTGCGGCCAATGGGGCCCGCCGACACCCTGGTAAAGGAACGTACCCCGCGCGACCGCATCGGTATCCAGCTCGAGGTGGACGTGACCGAGCACCGGTCCGATGGCGGTGAGCGCCGGAAACGGCAGCACTTCCACCAGCTGCCCGCCAGTCGCCACGGCGTCGATGATCAGCGGCAGGCCCACCACGGGTAGCGCCTCCGCCGCGACCACCAGGGCTCGGTCAGATTCCGGATCGGTGGCACCGGCGTAGACCACATCCACCAGCACCGCGCGCGGGGCGGCAGCGCCGATCGCGGCGAGCAGGCGCGCCTGGAGGTCCCGCTCCCAGGGCCAGCGGCCGAGCCGGTCGAGGCTGCGATCGTCGATGCCGACGATCACGAGATCGTCCCGGAGCTCCGGCGGGTTCCAGCGCAACAGCAGGTCGTAGATGCCGCGGTCGAAGCCAGCAAACCACTGCCAGACGCTACCCGCCGCTGCGAAAGCCGCGAGAACCAAGAGCAGCAGGATCGACTCCAGACGAAAACGAACGGCCGGATCCATGCTCATCCGGCGTGCCCCGGCTACAGCGCCAGCAGCCCGAGGAACAGCCCCGCCAGCAGCCACCACGGGGCGCGGGGCTGAGGCCGCAGCTCCAGCGCCGCCGGCTCGCTGGCGAGCCCGTTCTCCACGCTGACCACGCTCGCCTCGAAGCGGCGATAGCCCGGAAGGTCGACCTCCGCCGAGGCCTCGGTCAGCTCGAGAGTCCGCAGCACGGCCGCGGGGTCGCCGGCTTCCCGCAGCGTCAGCCGGTAGCCGTCGGCGTTCGCCACCGGCGCCCAGCTGAGCGTGGCGGCGAGCCGTTCGGTGCGTCCGCGCAGCCCGGTCACCGGCGGCGGCAGCACCGTGAACTCGCCCGGCGCGGCGTAGACGCTGGAGGCATCCCGGACCCGCCATCGGTAGCGTCCGGCGGCCAGATCCGGCAACGCCAGAACGGGCGCGTCCACAGCCATGGTCCGGGCTCCGACAAACGGGTCCTCCCCGGCGTCCTGGCTGGCGACCATTCCGGCGACCCTTCCGGCGACCATTCCGGCGACCTGAACCGTGTAGGGCGGCCGGGTCGGCTGCCACGACAGGCGCGTGGCCCCTCGCACCGTCTGGACGGTTGCCACCAGCTCCGGCGCCGGGGAGCGCACCTCGATGGCGAGACGCGCATCGAATCCTTCCAGGCCGCTGGCGCTCACCCCGCGCACCGCCAGCTCGTGATCGCCGAGGCCCAGCCCCTGCAGCACCAGCTGGTCCCCGTCGACCAGACGCTCCAGCAGCGGGGTCCGCGGATCTGCCGCGGCGAACGCGCTGACCCGGTAGCGGCGGGCGCCGGCCACCGGCTGCCAGCGCAGTTCCTCGCCCAGCGCCACCGGTCCTGTCGGGACGACCCAGCGCGGCGCCTCAAGGAGCGGTTCGCGGGTCAGCTGTCCGGGGCTTGCCGCCAGGCCCGTCCCGGCAGGCAGAGAAATCTCCTGATCCTGGCGAAAGCCTACCTCCCCCTCCAGGGATTCGGTGAGCATAGTCTCGGCATCGATGCCCACCCGGAACTCGGTACCGCGCACGGCGGCCGTTCCGGAGGGCGTGGAAATGCGGAACCGGGAGCCCTGATGGCGGCGCTGCACCCGGGAGGTCGAGCGACCGCGGAGGAAACGCAGGTGGGTGTCGACCATCCCGGTGTCGCCGAATGCGGTGAGCACGTTGAACAACACCTCGGAGTCGTCCGATACCTGCAGCGTAGAGCCGTCGGCAAACTCGACGACCGCCGCACCATCCCCGGTGCGCAGAACCTGACCCATGCCGATCGCCTCCCCCACCCGCGCCTGCCGGGGCGCCGGCACCAGCAGCGAGACCTCGCCGCGCACCGCGACCAGCCCGGCGGTGACCGGCTGACGCACGAGCCATTCGACCGGCAGCTGCAGGCGCATGCCCGGCCGGATCAGGCTCTGATCAGCGAGCCCGTTCGCTGCCGCTATCCTCGGCGCGAAGGAAGCCGAGCCACAGTAGCGGGCCGCCAGCGTCCACAGATCGTCACCCGGTCGCACCGTGTAGATCCAGTTCTCGGCGACCGCCGGCAGCGCCGCAAGAGCGAGCCATGCAGCGAGCAGCAACTGCCGGGACGACGGGCGCACTCAGAGCTTCTCCAGCCGGTAGCCGTGCTGGTAGATGGTCTTGATCAGGTAGCCGCTCTCGGGGTTGATCCTCAGGCGCTTGCGGATCCGGCTGACGTGCACGTCCACGGTGCGGGTACTGATGCCCTGAACGTTCCAGACGTCCTTGAGCAGCTGCTCGCGCGACAGCAAACGACCGAGGTTGCGGAACAGATACTGGGCCAGCTGAAAGTCCCGGGCCGTCAGCTCGACCGGCTCACCATCGACGGTAATCTGCTGGCTGTCCGGAAAGAACCGGTACGGGCCCTCCTGGAACTCAAGCTCCTCCGCGCCGAGCCGGCGCCCGAGCGCGCCGACCCTGGCCAGGAACTCGGCCCGGGAGATGCTCTTCACCATGTAGTCGTCGGCCCCGGCTTCCAGGGCTCGAACGATGTCACTCTCAGCGTCACGCTGGGTCACGAACAGCACCGGTACGTGCCAGCGTACCTGCTGGCGTACCTGCTCCAGCACGTCCACACCGGTCACGTCCGGCAGCTCCCAGTCGAGAATCATCAGGTCGAAGCGGCTGCGCGGCAGGGCCTCCAGCAGCTTGGCGCCCCGGTCGAAGTGGGCAACCGCGTGACCGGCGCCTTGCAACCAGTTGGTCACCATCTGCGCCTGAGCCGGATCGTCCTCCAGCAACATCACCTGCATGTCTTCCGCCCGCTCCCCCCGGCCCGCCACGAAGTCTGGTGCCACCCCCGACCCCGACGGTCAGTCTTTGCCGAACAGCCCCGACGCCAGCGAGCCCAGCCGACCGACGATCCCGTCACCGCTGAAGGCCTCGACGGCCGGCGCGATCTTCTGCAACGCCGCGCGCGCCACGCTCACGTCGATGCCGACGTTGCGAGCGAGCTCGTCGACGTTCACCCGCTCGATGAAACGTGCCATGTCGAGACCCCCGAGCAGCGCTCCGAGATCCATGCCGCCGCCGCCGAGCAGCTGTCGCCCGATCTCACCGCTGAACGCGTCCACCTGACGGTCTTCCAGCCCCAGATCCTTCAAACCGGACAATACCTCCGGCGCGCTGCCGATCAGATCATTCAGATTCATCATCCCGACTCCCTGACAAAATTCAACAAGTGCCTCCAGACCGCCCGAGGGCCGGTCCGGGTCGCAGGGAATCTAGAAGACACGGGGTCCGAGGACTACCGGGCACGACCAGCGTTTACCCGGTTTTTACATCGCCCGAACGGGCACGCGGCGGTGGCCGTGCAGGCGTGCCGCATAGCATCATGGCACCTCCGTCCGGAGCTGCGGCATGACCCCGAGCACTGCGCCCCTCGCCCATCTCAACCCCAGCATCCGCGGCCTGAAACCTTCCGCCACCATCGCCATCAACGAGCGCTCGCAGCGGCTCCGGGCGGAGGGCCGCGATGTGGTGCGCCTGGGGCTGGGGCAGTCACCGTTTCCGGTCCCCGATCCGGTGGTCGATGCCCTGCGCGCTCATGCCCATGAGAAGGATTACCTGCCGGCCCGCGGGCTGCCGGCACTGCGCCGGGCGGTAGCCGGCTACCTGAGCCGCGCCCAGGCGCTCAGCGTCGACCCCGACCTGATCCTCATCGGGCCCGGCAGCAAGGAGCTGCTGTTCCTGCTCCAGCTGTGCCACGACGGCGACCTGCTGATCCCTGCGCCGAGCTGGGTCTCCTACGCCCCGCAGGCGAGAATTCTCGGGCGCGCCCCGATCTGGCTGGAGACAGACCTTGCGAGCGGGCTCACGGTGACCGCGGAACGACTCGAGGCGGCCTGCCGGAGCGAGCCGCAGCGCAGCCGGCTGCTGATCCTGAACTACCCGGGCAATCCCACCGACACCAGCTACGGCGAGCAGCAGCTGACGGAGATCGCGGAGGTGGCACGCCGCTACCGGGTCCTGCTGCTCGCCGACGAGATCTACGGCGAGCTCGACTTTACCGGCAGCCACGTTTCCATGGCGCGATACTATCCCGAAGGCACCATCGTCAGCGGCGGCCTTTCCAAGTGGTGCGGCGCGGGCGGCTGGCGGCTCGGAACCTTCGCCTTCCCCTCCCCACTTGGAGGACTGCTCGACGCCATGGCGGCCGTGGCGAGCGAGACCTTCACCTCGGTGAGCGCCCCCATCCAGCACGCGGCGGTACGTGCCTTCGAGGGCGGAGCGGAGATCGACGACTACCTGGCACGGTCCAGGACGCTGCTCCGCGCCCTGCTCGGATTCGGCTGGCAGACCCTGCGCGCCGCCGGGGCCGAGGTCTGCGAGCCGCGCGGCGGCTTCTACCTGTTCCCGGACTTCGAGTGCCATCGCGCGACGCTCGCAGCGCACGGCGTCGAGACCAGCGCGCGGCTGTGCGAACGGCTGCTCGACGAAACCGGTGTGGCATGCCTGCCGGGCTCGGACTTCGGCCGTCCGGACACCGAGCTGACCCTGCGCCTGGCACTGGTGGACTTCGACGGCGCGGCAGCACTGGCGCGCCTGCCCGGCGGCCGCAGCGGCTACGTCGCGGATCAGGCCTACCTGGAGCGCCACTGCACCCCGACCGTCGCCGGGCTCCAGGCGCTTGCCGCCTGGTTCAAGGCGCTGCAGCCTGGGTAGTCCCCGCCGGCGCCGCTGGAACTAAACCGGGATTTCCGTAGTGTACTTCACCTGCTCCATGGCGAAGTTGGACGACACGTCGTAGAGGGGGGCGATGGCGATGAGTTTCTTGTAGAAGCGGTCGTACTCGGCGATGTCGGTCACCAGCACCTTGAGCAGGTAGTCAACGTCACCGCTGATGCGATAGAACTCCATCACCTCGGGCAGCGCGGCCACGCCGCGGGCGAACTTCTCCAGCCACTCCTCGGTGTGATGGCTGGTTCGAACGGTCACGAACACGGTCACCCCGTAGCCGAGCTTGTGCTGGTCCACCAGCGCCACCCGTTTGCGGATGATGCCGGCTTCCTCCAGCCGCTTGATCCGCCGCCAGCAGGCGTTGTGGCTGAGCCCCACCTTATCGCCGATCTGGGCGATGGCGACAGAAGCGTCTGCTTGAAGCGCCTGCAGAATGCGACGATCGATACGATCCAGTTCCATAGCTGGGAGAATATCCCACTTGTACGGGTTGAAACAGCAGTATTCGGGAACAGATCCCATGGATCATGGACTATTCTACATCCATCACGTCATGGGCATCACGAGTCCCGTCATGAATAAGCTGCTGAAGGATTTCCAGGAACACCCGCAGTCGGTGGGGGAAACCTACGTCGAGCACTGGTGGACGGCCATGGGGTTCGCCCTGACCCTGCTGGCGTCCGGTCTGGCCTGTATGGTCCACGCCTTCGTTCCGGGCCTGTGCAAAGGCACGGCGAGCCGCAACATCTGCGTCCTGCACCGGCGCATGGTCACCCATCGGGACCGCGGGCCGTCGCGCGCTGCCACCACTCCCGTGCGGTAAGTCAAAAGTTCTGGTGTGTCTTCCGACCCAGAGCCAAAACGGGATCGGGTCGGCAGATTGCTCTTACAATTTCATTACCTTGTGACTTCCACTCGCAGTCTCGACGCCGCTGCGTCGAAGGAAGTCAACAAGCATGTCCCACGCCCGGCTCCCCTTGGTCCTGATCCCGACAATGGCACTCATGGGCCTCGCGCCCGACCTGCAGGCCAAACCGGACGGTCGCGGCGGTGGGCCACGGGGCGGCGGCGATGGTGGTGGCGGCACCAAGCCAGCCGCCTACGTCACCCTGGCGTCGAGCCGATCTAGCGTCAACGCTGGCGAGTCGGTGGTGTTGAGCTGGGCCAGCACCGGCACCCGGCGCTGTGAAGCCTCGGGAGACTGGGAGGGGAAATTACCAACCGACGGCTTTCACACCACCGGCCCGCTGTCGGCAGACAGCACGTTCATGCTGACCTGCAGGGGGGCCGGCCGAGCCGCCGCCGCGGCGACCGTCGCCGTGGCCGTGATTCCCGCGGAACCGCCGCCGGAGCCCGAACCGGCACCGGAGCCCGAACCGGCACCGGAGCCAGCGCCTGAGCCGGCACCCGAACCCGTGCCCGAACCTGAGCCAGCGCCTGATCCGGCACCCGAACCCGTGCCCGAACCTGAGCCAGCGCCTGAACCCGAGCCAGCGCCTGAACCCGAGCCAGCGCCTGAACCCGAGCCAGCGCCCGAACCCGAGCC
>JBFISC010000017.1:0-25394 GCA_041608775.1 Pseudomonadales bacterium
ATTCCGCCAGCCGTCGGCAGAAGTGGATCGATCAGGCGCAGTCCCTGAACCTGTACATCGCCGGAGCCAACGGCAAGAAGCTCGACATCACCTACCGGATGGCCTGGCTGCGCGGGCTCAAGACGACTTACTACCTGCGGGCACTCAGCGCCACCAGCACCGAGAAGTCGACGGTCGATCGCGGCAAGCTCAATGCGGTTTCCGCCGCAGGCAGGAACCCGGCGCCGGAACACGTGCCCGCCGGGACGGCGCCGGAGATGGAGAAGCCGGCCGATGTGCCGCTGGCGTGTTCCATCGACGACCCCGACTGCGAAGCCTGCCAGTAGCTGCAGGGATTCAAGGAGAGCCATTGAGATGCTGAGCTGGGACGACTACGAAGCAGACGAAACCGCCGGCGGCGCCCAGAAGGCACCGGCCGGGTCGGCGCCGACCGCAGACACGCCGGCTGCCGGGGTGCCCGCGGAGAACGCGATCGACGCGCAGCTGGCCGAGCCGCAACCTGAGCCGCAACCGGGGCCGGCTGCCGCGCCGGCTGCCGCGCCGGCTGCCGCGCCGGATCCTGTAGGTGCGGCCTTCGATGCCCCGATCGAGGTGCCGGAGGCGTCAGTCACTGCCAACGCCACCAAGGACGAGGTGATGCAGCAGGCCGAGGAAGCGCTGGCGCATCTCGACGCGCCGTTGGCCGACGACGGCAACGCGGAGGAATACCAGCGGGTGACGGTTGATCAGAAGCGCATGATCAACTGCCGCGCCGACCTGAACCAGCTGGTGCCGTTCAAGTACGACTGGGCCTGGCAGAAGTACCTGGACGGCTGCGCCAACCACTGGATGCCCCAGGAAGTGAACATGAACGCCGACATCGCCCTGTGGAAGTCCGACAGCGGGCTCACCCAGGATGAACGGCTGATCGTGAAGCGCAGCCTCGGCTTCTTCTCCACCGCGGACTCGCTGGTGGCGAACAATCTGGCGCTGGCCATCTACCGGCTGATCACCAACCCGGAGTGCCGCCAGTACATCCTGCGCCAGGCCTTCGAGGAAGCCATCCACACCCACGCCTATCAGTACGTGATCGAGTCGCTGGGCATGGACGAAGGCGAGATCTTCAACATGTACCACGAGGTTCCCGCCGTGGCGCGCAAGGCCTCCTGGGGGCTCGAGTACACCAAGGAGATCTCGGACCCGACCTTCACCACCGGCACCCCGGAAAAGGACCGGGCGCTGCTGAAGAACCTCATCGCCTACTACTGCGTGCTGGAAGGGATCTTCTTCTACTGCGGCTTCACCCAGATCCTGTCCATGGGTCGCCGCAACAAGATGACCGGCACCTCGGAGCAGTTCCAGTACATTCTGCGCGACGAGTCCATGCACGTGAACTTCGGCATCGACGTGATCAACCAGATCAAGATGGAGAACCCTCATCTCTGGGACGAGGAGATGCAGACTCTCGCCCGCCGGATGATCCTGGAGGGCACCCAGCTCGAGATCGAGTACGCCCGCGACACCATGCCGCGCGGTGTGCTGGGCATGAACGCCAACATGATGGCCGAGTACCTGCAGTTCATCGCCAACCGGCGGCTCGCCCAGATCGGTCTGTCGGAGCAGTTCCCCGGGGTGAAGAACCCGTTCCCGTGGATGAGCGAGATCATGGATCTGAAGAAGGAGAAGAACTTCTTCGAGACCCGGGTGACTGAGTACCAGACCGGTGGGGCGCTCACCTGGGAGTGAGCGCGCAGCCACGCGCGGGCGGTAAAGCGCACGACAACTGGACCCGCCCCGCCGCCCCTGGCCGGGTTCCTGGCGGCGGCTTCCCGGACCGGCCATGAACTTCCAGCGGTGGGCAACGGCGGCCAGCCGGGTATTGAACGACGGCGTCATGGGTCTGCTGGCGCTGCTGACGGTGCTCGCCACCGCCCTGCCCTTCGTCTACTCGATGAGCCCGACGCTGCAGGTAGCGCTGATCGCCTGGGATGTGCTCGTCATCCTCGTCTTCAGCCTCGAATACCTCGCCGGGCTCGTGCTCTCCGGCAACGCCGCCGGTTACGCTCGCGATCCCTGGCGGGTGCTGGACGCGTTCATCATCCTGGCCACCATCCTCTCGCTGCTGCCCCTGCCCACGGAGGCGCTGGGCGCGACCCCGGCGCTGCGTCTCATTCGCTTCGCCCGCATTGCCGTGCTGGGCACGCGCTCGAGCACGCGGCTGAGCGGCGCCGCGGCGATGGCGACGGGAACCAGCCTGCCCGCCGCCGCCCCCCTGACTGCGCGCGCGCTCGACCATGCGGCCAGACCGCTCGCGTTCCGGGAGATCGGCTGGGATCAGCTGCTCGAGCGAATAGGAACCGGGGAAGACGACTGGCTCTACGTGAGCGGGATCGCCGACGCGCACCTGACGCCGCTAGCGGACCGTCTCAACGTCCCGGCGCCCGTTCTCCACAGCAAGCTGTTCGAGTCGACCATCCCGAGAATCGACCGGCTGGAACGCTTCGTGACCCTGTTCTGCTGGTACCCCCAGCTGCTGGAGGAGCGGGGGGCGGAATCGCCGCGCATCGAGCGGACAGGCGTTCTGGTGGTCGGTTCCGAGCACGACGTCGCCGTCATCGTCCAGAACGACTGCCACCTGCTCGAGCACATCGAAGCCGAGCTGAGGGAAAGCAACTTCGACACCCCGCCTCTGGTGAACGCGACCTACGCGCTGATGCGGGTGGTCGTGCGCGCGTACACGAAGATGGTGGAGCATCTGGAAACCCAGCTGGCCCGCATCGAGGCGGCGGACACGACGCTGCGCGACGAGGGTTTCCTGCAGCTCACCTTCTCCCTGCGCAGCGATATCGCCCGAGTGCGCACCAACCTGCGGCATCTGGTCAACGTGACCCAGGCTCTGAACTCGAGGCACATCGCGATCCGGGGCTTCGAAACGGAGCTGCCGCAGTTCCAGATGCTGATCGGGGCAGCCACGGACACCTTCGAGCGCGTCGACGATCTGGCCGAGAACCTCACCGCCATCGTCGACATGCGGCTGAACATCTCCTCGTTCCAGATGAACCGCGTCATGCGCCTGCTTGCGATCCTCACCACGCTGGCGCTGATTCCGGCGGTTGCCGGCGACATGCTGGGAATGAACCTGCAGGACAGCCCTTGGGCGGTGCCCTTGTCGCAGGTCGCCTTCTGGGTCGGCAGCGGTATGGCATTGAGCCTTTATCTCTTCTCCATCAAAGGATGGTTGCGCTGACCATGAGCTCGAGAGCGGGCACGCCCGCGAATCGGGGCAGCGCTACAATGCGCGCATGACCAATCTACGCACCGCTGTAACCCATCTGGAGCGCGGCGACTGGGAAGCCGCGCATACGATCGTCCAGGAGGACGAGTCGCCGCTGTCCTGCTGGGCCCACGGCATCGTGCATCTGCTGGAGGGGGACGAAGGCAACGCCGGCTACTGGTATCGCCGCGCCGGGCGCACGCTCCCGGCGCCGGATTCCGGGCGCATAGCGGCCGAAATCCAGGCGCTCAGCTCAGCGCTCGCCGAGCAGCAGTAGGTCAGGCAGCCTTGCCCTTGGCGAGGTCGCGCACGTCCGAGGCCGACAACGCTCGACCGCCGATGGCCCAGTCGCCGCTCTCGAACTCCTGCACCCGTACCCAGGTGACGCTGCGCATGTTCTCGCCCTCGACTTCGATCATCGCTCGGGTGACCTTGTCGATGAGCTGCTGCTTCTGCTCCGGCGAAAAGACGTCCTTGATGACGTCGATGGTGACCAATGGCATAACGGTTCTCCTACGGTTCCAGTTGTGATTTCAGGTGGTCGACGACGGTACCCATCGGTCCGCTCGGACTGAACTCCAGGGCTTCGTAGTCTTCGTCCACCCTGACGGTGTGGCCGGGCGGCCAGTAGTAGACTTCGCCCGCCCGGACCACCTCTTCGCTGCCATCCGCGTAGGTCACGCGGATGGATCCTTTCAACACCGTGCCCCAATGCGGGCACTGGCAGAGATCCTGCGGCAGCCCCTTGAGCAGCGGCGTCGCGTCCGCACCCTTGGGGAAGCGGATGCGGGCCACGTTCAGGTCTGCCCAGTCGCTGGACTGAATACAGATGTCGCCGGCCTTCAGACGAACCGGCAACTGGTCGAGGTCATGCTTCATGCCATCCTCCTTGGTGTGAGCCGCATGCGGTTGGGCGGCGAGTGGAGGCAGTGTCCGCGATGGCGCCGTCCGGCGCTTGCAGGAGGTCTGTAGAAGGCCTGGAGATCTCGCGTAGATTGACCGGCGCAGGTGTATCCTGTCGCCATGATCTACCGCTTCGGCCCATTCGAGCTCGATACCGCGAAAGTCGAGTTACGAGCGGATGGCGTCGTTCGCCCGCTGGAACCCCAGGTCTTCGCCGTGCTCGCAATGCTGGTCGAAAACCGGGAGCGTCTGGTCACCACGGACGAGCTCATCGAAAAGGTCTGGGACGGTCGGGTGGTATCGGACGCAGCGGTTGCCAGCCGCATCAAGTCGGCACGGCAGGCGCTTGGAGACGACGGGCGCCGTCAGGCGTATCTGCGGACCCTGCCCCGGAAAGGCTTTCGCTTCGTGGCCACCGTGAGCGTCGATCGCGCCCCTCCGGCCGAGCCACCCGCCGCCCCCGAGCGCCCCTCAATCGCCGTGCTGCGGTTTCAGCACATCGGCGATCCTGCGCAACACGCGGCCATCGCCGACGGGCTGCCCCACGACCTGATCGCGGAACTCGCCCGCCAGCGCTGGCTTCTGGTCACCGCTCGCGGATCATCGTTCCGCCTCGGCAGCGGCGACGTCGACCCCGCCGAAGCGGGCCGGCTGCTGGGCGTGCACTACTGCCTGAGCGGAACCGTGGAGGTCAGCGGCGACCGCCTGGCGGTCGTGGTGGAGCTGACGGACACCCGCACCGGAGGCATCGTCTGGGCCGAGCGTTTCTCCGGCAGCGTCGCCGACGTGCACGGCTTCCGGGCCGAGATCACGGCACAAACGCTGGTCGCTCTGGAGCTGCGAATTCCGCTCCACGAGGCCAACTCGGCAGGGCTCGCCGTGAGCGAAAGTCTCGACGCGTGGTCCTCGTACCATCTCGGCCTGCAGCACATGTTCCGCTTCAATCGCAGCGACAACGCGGCCGCCCGCTCGCTGTTCGAGCAGGCGGTCAAGCAGGACCCAAGCTTCGCGCGCGCTCACGCGGGCCTGTCGTTCGTGCATTTCCAGAACGCTTTCCTCCGCCACACGCCCGATCTGCGGCGCGAGACCGAGCTTGCCAGGCACTGTGCGGTCTCAGGCTACGAGCTCGATCCGCTCGACCCGTTCGTGCAGTTCGCCATGGGCCGCAGCTACTGGCTCGAAGGGGATCTGGAGACCAGCCTCGACTGGCTGACGCGGGCAACCCGGATCAGCCCGAACTACGCCCAGGGGCTGTACGCCCTCGGCTGGACGGAAACGCTTGCCGGGGACAGTCTGGCCGGCCGGGCACACGTCGACCTGGCCATGCGCTTGAGCCCGCTCGATCCGCTGCATTACGCCATGCAGGCAACGCGAGCCCTGACCCACGTCGCTGAGCAGGAGGCATCCGAGGCCGCGGCGTGGGCAGAGCGGGCCGCCAACGCCCCCGGGGCGCATGTGCTGATCGCGATGATTGCCGCGGCCCTGCACGGTTTGGCGGGCAATGACGAGCGCGCACGCGCCTGGGCTCGGGACGTGCGCGCGCGAAGCCGGGACTTGAACCGGGCCGAGTTCTTTCGTGCGTTTCCTGTTCGAGATCCGGTGGCACGGGCTCGAATCGATGGCGCGTTGGCCGAACTGGGGTTCTGAGCGTCCACGCCGTGCGGGCCGCGTGCAAGTGCGCATGGACACCGTCCAGGGCGCTGCCGACAATGGTCCGATGCCAGCCTCTCCCAACCCGCAGCAGGACCAGCTCGAAGACATGGCCGACGAGGTGCGCGCCGTGCTCCGCAGCGAGCACCGGCGCGGTCGCCTGGGCCTGGCGGCCTGGGCAGCCGCCGCCCTGGGCCTCAGCGCGCTGCTCGCGTGGTGGCTGTGGCCCCGCCCCGAGGCGATCGCCTGGCAGACCCACGCGGTCGACCGCGGCGACATGCTGCTCACCGCAACGGCCACCGGCAACCTGGAGCCTCAGCGCGAAGTCACGGTAGGCGCCGAGATCTCCGGACTGATCACCGAGGTGCTGGTCGCGGAGAATGACCTCGTGCGCCGGGGCGAGACGCTGGCGCGTTTCGATACCGAAGAGCTGGCGGTGAACCTCGAGCAGGCCGAAGCACGCCTGGCTCTGGCGATCGCCTCCGTGGCGGAGAGCGAGGCGACGCTGCAGGAGACGATCCTGGACGAGCGGCGCACCGAAGGCGTGTTCGCCCGGGGCCTGGCCCCGCAGGCCGACCTCGACCGCGCCCGGGCAGCACGGGCGCGCGCGGAGGCCAGGCTGAACTCCGCCCGCGCCTCGGTGCGGGAAGCCCAGGCCTTGGTGTCGGTCGCGCGCACGCGGCTCGGCAAGGCGGTGATCACCTCGCCCATCGACGGGGTGGTGCTGCAACGCAACGTCGAGCCGGGAAACGCCGTAGCCGCCAGCTTCCAGACGCCGCAGCTGTTCCTGCTCGCCGAGGATCTGCGCCAGATGGAGCTGCACATCGCCCTCGACGAGGCCGACGTTGCGCTGGTGCAGGCTGGTCAATCGGCCACTTTCACCGTCGACGCGTGGCCCAACGAAGCCTTCCAGGCCCGGGTGCTCAAGGTCTACCTGTACCCCACGGTGGCGAACAACGTGGTCACCTACACCACGGTGCTCAGCGCCGACAATGCCGCTGGCCGTCTCAAGCCCGGCATGACGGCCACGGCCACCATCACCACGGGCGAGCGCCCCGACGTGCTGCGGGTTCCCAACCAGGCGCTGCGCTTCGAGCCGCCGCCACGGCAGCAGAGCGTTGGAATTCAGCTGGGGCCTCCGGGACGGTCCGCGCCGCGGGACAGCGACAGCGGCAGCACAGTCTGGCAGCTGCGCGAGGGCGAGCCGCAGCGCGTCCCCCTTCGCACCGGCCACACCGACGGCCGCTACACGGAGGTGCTGAGCAGCGAGCTGGCGGCCGGCGACGAGATCCTGATCGGATTCGGTGCGAATGCCCGGCGCGACTGAGCGCGCGCCCGTCGCCATGACGGCCCCTCGGGATCCGGGGAACCTGCCGACCCTTCTCGAGCTCCGCGACATCTACAGGATCTACGGTTCCGGCGCCACCGAGGTGAGGGCGCTGGATGGTGTGACCCTGAGCATCGGCGCCAGCGAGTTCGTCGCCGTGATGGGACCGAGCGGTTCCGGCAAGTCCACGTGCATGAACATCCTCGGCTGCCTGGACGTCCCCTCCGCCGGCAGCTATCGCTTCCGCGGCATCGACGTGGCCAGTCTCGACCGGGACGAGCTGGCCCTGCTGCGTCGCCACTTCATGGGCTTCGTGTTCCAGAGCTTCAACCTGCTGCCCCGGGTCGACGCCCTGCGCAACGTCGAGCTGCCTCTCGTCTATCAGGGGGTGCCGCGCGGCGAGCGCCGGGCGCGGGCCCTGGAGGCGCTGCGCGCGGTGGGCCTGGCCGATCGGGCCCGCGCCACCTCGAGCCAGCTGTCGGGCGGCCAGCAGCAGCGGGTCGCCATCGCCCGCGCCCTGGTCACGCAGCCGCCGCTGCTGCTTGCGGACGAGCCCACGGGCAACCTGGACACCACCACCTCGCGGGACCTCATGGCGCTGTTCGTCTCGATCCGCCGGGAACGTCGGCTCACCATCGTCATGGTGACCCACGAGCCGGACATCGCCGCCTACGCCGACCGGGTGCTCTACTTCGTCGACGGCCGGATGGTGCGGGACGGGCCACCGGAGCAGGTGCTGGGATGAACCTCGGTGACACCCTGACCATCGCGCTGCAGGCCATCGGCCGCAACAAGCTGCGCTCGTTCCTGACCGCGCTCGGCATCATCATCGGTGTGGCCAGCGTGGTCACCATGGTGCAGCTTGGGCAGTCGGCCACCCTCGCCGTGACCGACCAGATCGCCAGCATCGGCTCGAACCTGCTGTTCGTCTCACCGGGCACGACCCGGCGCGGGCCCGGCGGGGTCAGCACCGCGGCAGAACCATTCGAGATGGCGGACGCCCAGGCCATCACGGAAGAGATCGACGGCGTCCGCGTCGCGCCGGCGGCGATCCGGTCCGCCACGGTGGTGTACGGCAATGCCAACCAGACCGTCAGCGTCTCAGGCACCGACAACGAGTACTTCCCGGTACGCAACCACAACGTGGTGACGGGACGGCGCTTCGAGGAAGGCGAGCTCACCTCAGGCGCCGCCGTCTGCATCGTCGGCGCCACCCTGGTCGACGAGCTCTACCTCGGGCAGGATCCGCTTGGCACCCTGCTGCGCGTCGACCGCACCGCCTGCCGGGTCATCGGCGTGCTGGAGACCAAGGGCACCTCCATGGGCCAGGATCCGGACAAGGCGCTGCTCATGCCCATCAAAGCCGCCCAGCGGCGCCTGGTCGGCAGCCTGGACGTGCACACGATCTTCATCTCGGCAGTCGCGGACGGCACCACGGAGCGGGTGAAGGCAGACCTCGAATCGCTGCTGCGGCAGCGCCGCCACGTCGCCGCGGGTCAGGAGGACGACTTCAACGTGTTCGACACCCAGGACGTGGCGGAGGCGCTGGCCCAGACCACAGGCACGCTGACCGTGTTCCTGGGGGCCATCGCTGCGGTATCGCTGCTCGTCGGCGGCATCGGCATCATGAACATCATGCTGGTGTCGGTCACCGAGCGCACCCGCGAGATCGGCATCCGCCTCGCGATCGGCGCGCGGATGGGCGACATCCTGCGGCAGTTTCTGGTCGAGGCCGTGGTGCTCTCCACCATCGGCGGCGTGATCGGCCTGGTGCTGGGGACCGGAGGTACCTGGGCGGCAACCGCGCGGCTGAACATGCCGCTGGTGCTGTCTCCCGGAATCATGCTCCTGGGATTCTCGTTCTCGGTGCTGATCGGGATCGCCTTCGGCCTGATCCCGGCGCGCAAGGCCGCGGGGCTGAATCCCATCGACGCCCTGCGAGCGGAGTAGCGGGCGGGACGGCGCCGGCCGCTCAGCCCTCGTAACCGACGAAGGTTACCGCTTCGTCGACGCTCTTTCGCCGTGACACCACGGCGTTGGCGGGAAAGCTCTCGTCCGGGTAGCCGATCGCCACGCAGATCATGATCACCTGGTCGTCGGGAATCCGGGCGTGCTCGCGGACCACCGGCGACTGCATGATGCCCTGGCTGTTGACCACACACCCGAGACCCACCGACCAGGCGGCATTGACCAGCGCGTTGGTCACCGCGCCGCAGTCGAAGGGCGCTATGTCGCCGCCGTGAATCGACCGGTCGTAGGTCACGACGACGCAGGCCGGGGCATCGAACTGGCGGAAGCCCCGCAGCACCCAGTCCTTACGCCGCTCCTTGTCGCCCCAGTCGATGCCCATGGCCTCGAACAGCTGGCCGGCCACCTCCTTCTGGCGCTCCCGATGAACGCCCTTGTAAGCGCCGTGGCTGCGGAATTCCCGGGATTCCGGCACGCCGGCGAGATTACGCTCGGTGTTGCCCTGGCGGATCCGGTCCAGGGGCTCCCCGGTCACCACGTAGAAGTTCCAGGGCTGGGTGTTCAGCGATGACGGCGCGCGCATCGCCATCTCAAGCACTTCCCTGACCACGGTCTTCGGTACCGGATCGGGCTTGTAACCCCGAATGCTCCGGCGCCCCATCACGACATCCCGGTACTCCAACGCGCACGCTCCTCGACCCGACGACTGAACGTTCTAGTTTACCCGGGTCGCGAGCGGGAATGCCCGCTCAGGACACCTCGGCCTTGACCCGCGGCACCACTTCCCGGAACAGCCGCTCGAGGCTCGCGGACATCTGCGCTGCCCGCAGCCCCGGAGGGACGGCCATGGTCACCACGTCGGTGATGCCGAAGGCTTCGATGAACGCCTTCAGCTCGGCGACGCAGTGATCGACGCTGCCAACGATCCAGGTCTGCGGGATCGGCTCGCCGTCCTCGCCCAGGCCCTCGCCGCTCTCCTCGAAGAAACGCTGGTACAGCGCCATCCGGTAGCGCTCGGCGGCCCGGACCAGGGGCCAGTCGGTGTTGCGGTCGTCGGTGACCAGGACGCTGCGGATGATGCCCACCCGGTAGTCGGCCGGACTGCGGCCGTCGGCGCGCAGCGCCGCCACCCAGGGATCGAACGAGCGCCGTTTCAGCCCCTGGGGAAGGTAGTGGGTGCCATAGCCGGCCGCCCGCGCGGCGCCGGCCTCGGACATGCCCGCAACCCACAGCGGCGGGCCACCGGCCTGAACGTAGCCGGGCGTGATGACCACGTCATCGAAGCGGTAGCGCCGGCCGTGATAGCTGAACCGCTCGCCGGCGAAGCAGCGCTGCAGCACCTCGATGCCTTCGTTCATCAGCGACACCCGGCGGCTCACGGGGATACCGAAGCCGCGGAACTCGTGGGGCGCGTAACCCATCCCGAGCCCCACTTCCACCCGGCCGCCGGAAACGTTGTCCAGCACCGCCAGATCTTCGGCGAGCCGAATCGGGTGATTGAAGGGCATCAGGCAGATGTCGGTGCCGAAGCGCACGCGCGTCGTCACCGCCGCCATGGCGCCGGCAACGGGCACCCAGCTCGGGAGATAGCCGTCCTCGACGAAATGATGCTCGGTGAACCAGCCGAGGTCGGCGCCCAGCGCGTCGAGCCAACGGACCTGCTCGAGGATTTCCTGGTAGAGCACCCGGTCCGGCACGCCGGAGTCAGGAGGATTACGGAAGTCGTAGCTGACACCGAACCGCAGATCGTGCATGTCCTCTCTCCTCAGCGCGCCGTACGTTCATCATCCGATCAATCAAGGGACTTACCGGCAGCGCGCAACCGCTGCTCGGCTCGAGCGACCAGGTCACGCACGATGTCGGCTGCCGGCTCGCGCCGGGACACGGACTCCACGGACTGTCCCGCGTACATGCACATGGCCGCGACATTCCCCCGCGCGCTCTCGTCCGGCGGCGAGACGTGGAACCGGGCAACCGCCGTTTCGTTGCCGCCGATCCGCAGGGAGCCGACGACGGCGCCCTGGTGCTGTTCGGCTGCGGCAACGCAGGAGCGCAGCACCCGGTGCGGCGCGTCCGGCCAGCCTTCGCTGAATGCCGTGGTGAGCACCGTATCGGCGGCGTTTGCCCGGATCAGGGCGTCGATGTACTCGGGATGGGCGACGGATTCCGTCGCGGCGAGAAACCGGGTGCCGATACGCACGCCGGCCGCCCCCGCCGCCAGCGCGGCCGCCAGCCCGGATCCGGTTGCGACGCCGCCCGCGGCCAGCACCGGAATCGAAGCGAACGCCACGATCCGCTCGAGAAGCAGCAGCAACGGCATGGTTCCGCGCACGTGCCCACCTGACTCGACGCCCTGGGCAACGATGAAATCGCACCCCGCGTCCATCGCCTCGCGGGCCTCTTCCGGCGACCCGACCTGCCAGCATGCCAGCGCGCCGCCTGCGTGGACCCGGCGAACCAGAGCCGCCGTCGGACGGTCGTAGAAGAACTCCACCACGTCCGCGTGGGCGGCTGCCAGCTCGACGCTCTGGAGATCGAGGAAAGGCATGAGGAAATTCACCCCGAACCTGCCTTGCGGCGTGGACGACCTGATCTGGCCCAGAACCGGGCCGAGAACTTCAGGCGGCATCTGCACCGCGCCCAGCATGCCGAGCGCGCCCGCGTTGGACACCGCCGCGACCAGCGGCGGGGCCGCCATGCCTCCCATTCCCGCGAGCTGAATCGGCGCCGTGCAGCCGACCAGCGCGGTGAACTCGGTGCGAATCATGTCGACGCCTCCCGCATGTCGGCGGAGCCTCACATGCTGCACAGGCAGGGCGCCGCCGGGTACGCTAGATTACCCGACGTCGAGTTCGAGAGCCCAACCATGAGTTTCACACCGTGGGAACCGAAACAACGTACCGCCGCAGGGCGATGCCTGCTGCTCATCGCCTGTCTGGAGGCGGCCCTGGTCGCCACCGTGCCGATGCTCGCCATGGCCCAGGCGCCAATCGTTCAGCCCGGCGCCCCGGGCGAGCCGGCGCGCGAACTGAGCGCCGACGAGGCGATCGAGATCGCGAACACCGGCTATTCCCCCGCCGACGTGCAGTTCATGCAGGACATGATTCCCCACCACCACCAGGCGATCGAGATGGCCGAACTGGTTGCGGAACGGACCAACCGGCCGGAGCTGATCGACGTGGCCGGGCGGATCAACGCGTCCCAGGACGATGAGATCGAATTCATGCAGCAGTGGCTGCGCGAGCGCGGCGAGCGGGTTCCCGATCCGACCGCACACGACGCCATGCACACCAGCCACCAGATGGCCGGCATGGCCACGCCCGAGCAGATGGCCGAACTCGCGACCCTCGACGGCACCGAGTTCGACCGGCTGTTCCTGCAGCTCATGATCAGACACCACGAAGGCGCCGTGACCATGGTCGAGGAGCTCCTCGAGCAACCCGGATCGGCCTACGATCCGGTGCTGTTCGAGTTCACTACCGACATCAGCAACGATCAGACCGCGGAAATCGAGCGCATGAACGCGCTGCTGGTGGGCCTCTCGAGCGACCCGCGCGCGGGTCTCGCGGCCGGCTTCGACGATGCCGGACAGGCACTCCTGAATCTGGAACTCATCGCCTCACTGGCCAGACCGGCCGGCTTCTTCGACCCGAACAACCCCGCGGAGCTGCCGCCACACCGGTTGCGCGGGGATGAAGACGCGGCAACGCAGGGCGATGAGGACGGCGCCGAGGAAACCAAACCCAGACCGGACCCCGACGACCTCCGCTACCCGCTCCTCTCCTTTGCCAATACCGACATGGCGTTCCGCGACGACGTGCTCGTAGCCGGCAACTACCACGGCTTCAACGTCTACCGGCTGCGGGACGACGGCGTGCCGCAGCTGACCGCATCCGTCGTCTGTCCCGGTGGCCAGGGCGACGTCTCCATCGTCGGCCATCTGCTGATCATGTCGGTGGAGCAGACCCGCGGGCGGCTCGACTGCGGCCTAGAAGGCGTGCGGGAAGACGTCAGCGCCGAGCGTTTCCGCGGCCTGCGCATCTTCGACATCAGCGACCTGACCCGTCCCGTGCAGGTGGGCGCGGTGCAGACCTGTCGCGGCTCCCACACCCATTCCGTGGTCTCCGGTCCCGGCGACGACGGCAGCATCATCGTGTACAACTCCGGCACCGCCAACGTGCGGGAGGAAGAGGAGCTGGAAGGCTGCTTCGACGAGTCACCGGGGGACAACCGGACCGCCCTGTTCCGCATCGACGTGATCGAGATTCCCGTGAACGACCCGGCCAGATCCCGCATCGTCGACAGCCCGACGGTTTTCGCCGACCCGGAGACCGGGGTGCTTGCCGGCCTGTGGCGCGGCGGCGACCACGGCGACGATACCCAGGAGACCTACCAGACCGATCAGTGCCACGACATCACCGCGTTCCCGGAGCTCGGCATCGCCGCCGGCGCCTGCTCGGGCAACGGCATCATCTTCGACATCTCCGATCCCCGCAGCCCCCGGCGGATCGACGAGGTCGTGGACAGGGGTTTCGCCTACTGGCACTCCGCCACCTTCAACAACGACGGCAGCAAGGTGCTGTTCACCGACGAGTGGGGCGGTGGCGGCCGGCCGCGCTGCCGCGCCCACGATCCGCTGGACTGGGGCGCCAACGCGATCTACGACATCGTCGACCGCAAGCTCGTGTTCCGCAGCCACTTCAAGATGCCGGCGCCCCAGGTGGAACAGGAAAACTGCGTGGCCCACAACGGGTCCATCGTGCCGGTACCCGGCCGCGACATCTTCGTGCAGGCCTGGTACCAGGGCGGGATCTCGGTAATCGACTTCACCGACTCCGCCAACCCGTTCGAGATCGCCTACTTTGATCGCGGGCCCATCGATGCCGAGGATCTGGTCCTCGCCGGGTTCTGGTCGGCGTACTGGTACAACGGCAGGATCTACGCGACCGAGATCGTCCGGGGACTGGACGTGCTCGCCCTGGTGCCCAGCGAGCACCTGACCGAGAACGAGATCGCGGCAGCCGCGCTGGGCGACCAGGGTGATGTGTTCAACCCGCAGCAGCAGTTTCGCGTGACCTGGCCTGCGGAACCGGTGGTGGCCCGCGCCTACCTCGATCAGCTCGCGCGTGACGAAGCGCTGGCAGCGGCGATCCTCGCCGAGGTGTCCGGGGTGCTCGACCGCGCAGCGGCCGCGCTCACGGCCGGGCGTCCCGCCGCCGGCGTGGCCGCCGAGCTGGACGCGGCGGCAGACCTGGTGGCAAACGGCAACCGCAGCAACCCGCACCGCGGCGCCCGTCAGGATGCGCTGGCGAAAACCATGAGCGCCATCGCCGACCGCCTGCGCGGCTGACGGGCCGGCGGTCAGATCTCCAGGCAGATCTTGCCGAAGTGGCGTTGAGATTCCTGGTGGCGGAACGCGTCCGCGATGTCGGCCAGCTTGAAGTGGGAATCGATCACCGGCTCGATGCCGTTGGCTTCGATGGCCGCGATCATGTCGCGCTGCTGGGCCCGGCTGCCCACCGTGATGCCCTTGAGGGCCGCGTTCTTGCCGAACAGAGCCGCCGTCGGCACCTCGCCCGCGAACCCGGCCAGCACGCCGATGAGTGAGATATGGCCACCCACGGCGATGGCCTTGATGGACTGCGGCAGGGTGCCGGCGCCACCGATCTCGACCACCACGTCCACCCCCCGGCCGTCGGTGAGCTCGAGCGCACGGTCGGCCCAGTCCGGCGTCTGCCGATAATTGATCAGCTCGTCTGCACCCAGCGTCTTCAGCTTGTCCAGCTTGTCATCGGAAGACGACGTTGCAATCACCCGGCAGCCGGCCGCCTTGGCAAACTGCAGCGCGAAGACGGACACGCCGCCGGTGCCCTGGGTGAGCACCACGTCGCCGGGCTTCACCCGGGCCTCGACCATCAGGCCACGCCAGGCAGTGAGGGCAGCGCAGGTCAGGGTGGCCGACTCGGCCGGACCGTAGCCGCGGGGGGCGCGGGTGAACGCGCTTGCCGGCATCGTCACGGTTTCGGCGGCGAAGCCGTCCGCGTGATCACCGGGCACGCCGATCAGCTTGCCGACCTCCGGGCCACCGTCCTGCCAGTTCGGGAAGAAGCAGCTGACCACCGCATCGCCCACGGCGAACTCCGCCACTCCCTCGCCGACGGCGGAGACGCTGCCCGCGCCGTCGGACATGGGAATACGTCCTTCGGCCACCGGCAGCATGCCCGACACCACCGCGTAGTCGTGGTAGTTGAGCGAGCTGGCCTCCACGCGAACCTGAAGCTCGCCCGGGCCCGGCGCCCGGGGCTCGACGTCCGCAGGCGCCAGCCTGTCGAGCCCGCCAGGCTTCGCCAGCCTGATTGCCCGCATCAGACTGCCCGCCTGATGGCCCGGTTGGCCGCGTAGACCAGGGTACCGTCTTCCAGATCCGCGCCGGGGATGTCTTCCCGGTCGAAGTAGTAATCCTGGGTGTGACGCCACGGCAGATGGGTACCCTGCCTGGGCAGCAGATGCATGCCGCGAACCAGATAGCCGGCGTTGAAGTTGTCCTCCGAGACCCACGGCAGTCTTTCCATGGCCTGCTCGTCGGCGCGCAGCGCCGGCGTCACGACGTCCACGCCGCGATCGTCCATGTGCTTCAGCAGCCGGCACACGAAGTCCGAGATCAGGTCCGCGCGCATGGTCCAGCTGGTGCGCAGATAGCCGAACACCCAGCAGAAGTTGGGCACGCCGGTAAACATCATGCCGCGCCAGGTGACGGTGTCGGCGAAGTCCACGGCGCGACCGTCCACGTCGAAGTCGATGTCGCCGAACATGCACAGGTTGAATCCGGTCGCGGTGACGACGATGTCGGCATCGAGCTGCCTGCCGGACCTGGTGCGAACCCCGGTCTCGTTGAAGGTGTCGATCTCGTCGGTTACTACCGACGCCTCGCCCTCGGCGATGCCGCGAAACAGGTCACCGTCGGGAATGAACGCCAGGCGCTGCTGCCAGGGCCGGTAGCGCGGCGTGAAATGGGTATCGATGTCGAAGTCGTCGCCGAGGTACGCGCGGGCACCGGCGAGCAGCTCCTGCTTGAGGGCCTCCGGCTCCTCGAACGATCGCCGGGCGATTTCCCTGGAATCGTGCAGAATCCGCCGCCGCACGATCTCGTGAATCCACTCCTCGGGGACATCCAGCTCGCGCAGGCTGTCCGCCAGCTCGTTGCGGTTCTCGCCCGGGGCGAAGTAGGTGGGCGAGCGCTGCAGCATGGTGATGTGACGGGTCCTGCCCGCCATCGCCGGCACCAGCGTGGCTGCGGTGGCGCCCGAGCCGATCACCAGCACGTTCTTGCCTTCGTAGTCGAGATCGTCCGGCCAGGTCTGCGGGTGCACGATGACCCCCTGATACCGGTCCATCCCGGGCCACTCGGGCGTGTAGCCCTTGGAGTGGCGGTAATAGCCCTGGCACATCCACAGGAACGTGCAGGTGAACGCGCGCTGCTCGCCGCTGCCGTCATGGCGCGCGACCACCGTCCACAACCCGTCCTCGCTGGACCATGAGGCCCTCAGCACCGTGTGGCCGTAGCGGATGTGCGGATCGATGCCGTGCTCCTCGATCACCTCGCCCATGTATTCGAGGATCGCCTCGGCGGTGGCGATGGGTTTCCCCGTCCACGGCTTGAAGCGGTAGCCGAAGGTGTAGAGGTCCGAGTCCGAGCGGATCCCCGGATAGGTGTGGGTCTTCCAGGTTCCGCCGAAGCTGTCCTGGTTCTCGAGCATGAGGAACGACTTTTCCGGCAGCTGGGTCTTCAGGTGCACGGCGCCGCCGACTCCGGAGATTCCGGCGCCCACGATCAGCACATCGACGTGCTCCATGGCGTCGCCCTCGGGCTGCAGAACAGGCGCTTCACTCATCTTCACCACTCCCCTTCGACTGGAATTTCCTGCCAGCCGATAGCCTATGAGCCGGCGCCCGCGCCAGCCATTGCACCCCGGGCCAGTAAATTGATACTTTGGGACACAGCCTTCCTGTTCGGGCGGTTTTCCGGCCGCCGATCCAGGGCCACGGGTACTCTCGAAGGACGACCGCATGCCTGAGACGCTGGCCACAGGCACCCTGAACACCCGGCGCCGGACCGTGGCCGGAATCCTCGGCCAGTGCGCGCTCGCCGGCATGGAGGAGCCGGAAATCCGCGCCATTCTGCGGCTGACCGGCCTGCCGGCGCGGGCCGCCGCGGATCCCGATTTCCCGGTATCCGTCGACCGGGAACTGACGGCGCTCGCCTTCATGCTGCGGCGGGTGACCGAGTCGCAGCGCACGGCGGCTCAGTTCGCCATCGAGACCTTCAGCGCGATCGGCATCAATCACTACGGGATCCTCGGGCTCGCCATGCAGCATGCGCCCACCGTGCTGGAGGGGCTGAAGGTGATGCTCGCCTACCCGGAACTCTGCTGGGGCCATTCCCGGATCGTTGCCCTCGCCAGCGATGGCACCGTCACCGTGGGCTTCGACATGGACGGACCGATGCCCGATGGCGTGGATACCGCCACCCTGCGGGAATACTGCGTCACCACTGACCTGGTATCCGTGGAGCACCTGCTCGGGGATCTCATCGACCGCGCCATCCGGCCGCTGGCCATCAGCCTGCCGTTTGCAGATCCCGGCGCCCACTTCCGCGCCCGGGACTGGCTGTCGTGCGACGTGGCGTTCGAAGCCCCCGCGGCGGAGATCCGCTATCCGGCGGCCATGCTCGACGCCGTGCCGGTTCACGCCGGCGAGCTGCCGTTCCGGCGCTACGCGAAGATCGCCCGGGCATTCTCCAGCCTGCTGGCCGACAGGGAGAATCTCGCCGAGCAGTGCCTGCGGCTGCTCTGGGCCTACACCCCGCCGCCCAGCCGCGAGCAGCTCGCCGACATGGTGGGAGTTTCCACCCGCACCCTGGCGCGCCGCCTGAAGTCCGCGGGGACCTCATACGCCGCGCTGCTGCGCCGGGTGCAGTCGGAACGGGCCCGCAACTACCTGCGCCACACCACCGCGTCGGTGGCGGAGATCGCCGAGCGCATGGGGTACGCGGATCCGGCCGCGTTCACCCGCGCATTTCAGGCCTGGACCGGCGAGACCCCGGCGCGCTGGCGTCGCCGCGGCTGAGGCTCCCGGCCCCGGATGCCTACTCGCCGCCCGCAGCCCCTTCCCTGAGCACGCGGCCGGCGTAGAGGCCGGACTCGCAGTCGATCACCTCGGCGAACGCGGCCTGGTTGGCCTGCCCTGCTGCCGACATCATCCAGCCCGCGTTGAAATCCGCGAAGCTGCCGATGTCTTCGTGGGCGACCAGATAGGCAAGATCCGCCGGGGTGTTGGCCAGGAACGGCGTCCAACGCTGCACGGCAATGGGCGCCTCGGCGTTCGCTTTCACGAAGGCCTGCTCTGCCGCGCTGACGGCCGCCATGGTGGCGCCAGGACGGAGGGTGCACACGTGTATCTCAACGGCATCCAGCAGCGGCGTGGCGTTGTTGTCGGGGAAATTGCCGATCAGGGTCTCGAGCAGCCAGGTGTTGGCCTCACAGTCCGCAACCTCCGCGAAGCGCGCATCGGCGGCGGCGCCGGCGGGACTGCCGAGATAAGCCTCCAGGCCCCGCGCCATGGTCTTCAGGCTCGGCCACTCGCCGATCCAGCCGTAGTCGCCGTCCATGGAGGCGCGCAGCGGTTGCACCACCGCGGCGAAGTAGCTGTCGAGGTCGTCGGAGCCGATCTTGTCGATCTGCTCGTTGAAGAACGCGGCCGCCCGCCACAGATCTTCGGGACCTTTACCCGCTTCGAACGTGCAGCGGAACGTCTCCATCACCGGCCCGGTGTCGGTCATGTGGGCATCGGCCGCTGCCAGAGGACTGGCAAGCAACAGGGTCATACAGATCAGATATCGCATGGTTCGTCCTTCCCCTTGGTTGAACATCTGGTTGGTTGCGAAAGACGACGCGACTGCCTCGTGAATGCCACGAAAGCTCATCGGGAGAACGTGCACGAAAACGCCGTTTCGAGGATTGTTACTCCAAAGCAACCTGGATTGCCACCGGGCCGGCCGGCCGCCTGCGGTTTCAGCTCGTATAGTCGCTGATCATTGCCCGGGCCAGGGCAGCGCCGCTGCGGTATGCGCCCTCGGCATCGCCGCCCGCGCACCAGTCCCCGGCAAAACCCAGGCCGGCGTCGGGCTGCCAAAGGTGCGTGGGCTCCAAGGTGACCCGGGCGCGGGCGTAGCGCCAGCGATGGGCGGCCAGATAGCCCACCGGCGGCGGCTCCCCCAGCGTCCGGGTGAGTGCGCCCAGCATCCGCGCCGCCGCCTCATCCCGGTCGAGCTCGAGATGCTGTCGAGACCAGTCGGATCCCGCATGCACGACCCAGCGATGCCGGACCCTCGACGCTGCCGATGGCACGGCGCGCTGTGGGATCGCGCGCTCGATCACCCGGCTCGGCGCGAGCTCGCCCAGCGCGGGCCACGGTTCGGCAAACCCCAGCAACAGCACCCAGCAGGGCGCCATGACCACCGCACCCAGCGCCGGCGGCGACGCGATGCCGCTCCGGTCCAGGACCTCGCGCACCTGGGGCGCCGGTTGAGCGCAAACCACCGCGTCGAACGCTGCCCGGGGTTGCTGTCCTTCCGCAGCATGAATCAACAGGTGGCGGCTACCGGAACGCGACAGCCTGCTGATCCGCGCGTTGCAGCGGATGTCCAGGCGCGCCGCCAGGGGACGCAGCAGCTCGCGCATGTCCGGCGCACCGGCGATGCGGCGCTCGCCGCTATCGATGGTCACGGTCCCGCCCGCCGCGGACCAGTCCCCGCTGACCGGCACCCCGTTCAGCCGGGACGCGAATGCCCCGAAGTCGGCACCGCGGACCTCGACGGCAGGCGCACCATGGTTCCAGCTTGCCCCTTGCCGGCGTCGGCTCGCCAGGCGCCCGCCGATGTCGCCGCTCTTCTCAAACACCGTTACCGAGGCGCCCGCGTCGGCCAGAGCGTCGGCGCAGCTCAGACCGGCCATGCCGGCACCGATGACGGCAATTTCTTTCCTGATCATGACGTTAGAGTAACGCGCCATGAATGAGCCGACCGTGAAGGTCCGACGTCGCGGAACGAGTGCCCCGCGGCGACGCCACGTTCACCCGGCGTTCACGTTCCCCGGCTCATCATGCGTTCCGAACCTAGCGTTCACCCCCGGGGCTGGTTCCCTCCCCTCCCCCTCCCACAGCCCCGGGGGCCCCTTTCCCTGATGCCGTCCGAGCGGGTTCCCTCCCGCCGCCGATGTCGCTACCTTAGCCCCAACAGGGGGGGTTGCGCATGCCGGGCCGAGTCTCACCGCAGCGCCGTTCCTTTGCCTGGCTGCTCGTCTGGGCCGCGGCGACCGGCGCGGCGACGGCCAGCGCATCGGGACGGGTCACCGCGGATGCCGTGGACAGCATCCGCGAGTACCGGGTCGCCGGTCTGGCGCAGCCGGCCGAGATCCTCGTCGATGCCTGGGGCATACCGCACATCTACGCAGCCACCCACTACGACGCGTTCTTCGTTCAGGGATTCAACGCCGCGAGAGACCGACTCTGGCAGATCGACCTGTGGCGACGCCGCGGCCTCGGCCTGCTGTCTGAGGTGCTCGGTGAGACCTACCTGGCGCAGGATCGCGCTGCACGCCTGTTCCTCTACCGCGGCGACATGTACCCGGAATGGCTCGCCTACGGCTCGGACGCGAAGCGCATCGCCGAAGCGTTCACCGCCGGCATCAATGCCTACGTGGCCCTGCTCGAGCGCCATCCGGCGCTGATGCCGCCGGAATTCGAGCTGCTTGGCTACAGGCCCTCGACCTGGCAGCCGGGCGACGTGGTGCGGATCCGCAGCAACGGCCTCTGGCGCAACGTCACCAGCGAGGTGCGTCGTGCCCGGATCGCCTGCCGCCATGGCCTCGATGCCGCGTCGCTGTGGAAAGTGCTGGAACCCGCCTGGCGCCCGCGCATCCCTGACGGTCTCGACCCGTGCAGCATTCCCGAGGGCGTGGTGGACCAGTACCTGCTGGCCAAGGCCCCGGTGCGGTTCGATGCCGCCACGCTCTCGTCGGCCGGCAGCGGTGGCGACCGGGTCGCCGATCTCGCCCGCGCAGACCTCGCGCGCGATGACCTCGCGCGCGAGCTCGGCAGCAACAACTGGGTGGTTGCGCCCGAGCGCTCTGCCAGCGGGCGACCGATCCTCGCCGACGATCCGCACCGAGCCCACGCGGTGCCCTCGCTGCGCTACATGGCTCACCTCGTCGCACCCGGGCTGGATGTCATCGGCGCCGGAGAACCCGCCCTGCCGGGTATCTCCATCGGCCACAACGAGCGCATCGCCTTCGGCCTCACCATCTTCCCCATCGACCAGGAGGACCTGTACGTCTACCAGCGCGCCGGGGAGGGCTACCGCTACCGCGGGCGGGTCGAGCCCTTTACCACGGTGGTCGAGACGGTTCCCGTGAGGGGCGGCGTGCCCCGTCAGGTCAGCCTGGACTTCACCCGCCACGGCCCGGTGGTATACCGAACCGAGAATCGGGTGTTCGCGGTGCGTGCCGCCTGGCTGCAGCCGGGCATGGCCCCTTACTTCGGCAGCGTCGAGTACATGCGGGCGCAGAACTGGCGGGAGTTCATCGCCGCCCTGAACCGCTGGGGCGCGCCCTCGGAAAACCAGGTATACGCCGACGTGGACGGCAACATCGGCTACAAGCCGGCCGGGTTGTTCCCGCGGCGGCGCAACTGGGACGGGCTGCTGCCGGTGCCCGGAGACGGCCGCTACGAGTGGGACGGCTACTTCGACATGGACGCGCTCCCTGAGGAGTTCAACCCGGAGCGCGGCTTCACCGGCACCGCCAACGCCATGAACCTGCCGCCCGACTACCCCATCGCCGAACGCCGGATCGGCTTCGAGTGGTCGGCACCCTGGCGCCACCGACGGCTGTGGGAAGTGCTTGCGGGCCAGAGCCAGCACACCCTGCAGGATTCCCTCGACCTGCAGCATGACTATCGCAGCGTGCTGGCGCGGGAAGTGATCGCCCGCCTGCCGGAATCTGCCGGCGGCGGCGCCGGAGAGGCCCTCGCGATGCTGCGCGACTGGGACCAGGTGCTGGGCCCGCAATCCGCTCCGGCACTGCTTTACGGGCTCTGGTTCTACCGCTACCTGTCTCCGGCCCTCGCCGCGGCGCTGCTGCCGGAAGCGCCGGACGACCTGCAGCCCCTGGATACCCTGACCATCCTCGATACCCTCGGCTATCCGGTCGGCCAAAGCGTCGCGCTGGAGACCCTGGCGAGGGCATGGCGCGAAGCTCGCGAGGAGTTCGGCTCGCCTGACCAGTGGCGCTGGGGCGACCTGCACCAGATCCGCTTCGAGCACCCGTTGCTTGCCCGCGCGGCCGGCGGGCTGGCGGACCAGATGCGTTATCCACCCTACCCGCGGGGCGGCACCGGCAACACCACCAACAACACGTCGTTCGACCCGCAGGATTTCCTGGTCGCGTCCGGCGCTTCGTTCCGCATGGTGCTGGACGTCGGCAACTGGGATGCCGCGCGCATGACCAACGCGCCCGGGCAATCGGGCGATCCACGGTCGCCGTTCTACGACAATCTGCTGGAGGGCTGGGCAACGGACCAGAGCTTTCCCATGCTCTATTCCCGACAGGCGGTGGAGGCGCACAAGGTGATGGTGATCAAGCTGACGCCTGCCGATCGGTAACCGCAGCTCCGGCATGGTATCGCAGCCCGTGGCGGCCCTGGTCGCGGGCCGCTAAACTGCGCCCCTTTTGCTTCGGAGGCGGCATGCCGGTTGCGCGTACGTTCGAGGTCATCGGGTCCACCCTGGCCGCCCTGCAGTGGGGCAACCCTGACGGGGTGCCCACATTCGCGCTCCACGGCTGGCTCGACAACGCGGCGACCTTCAACCGCCTGGCGCCGCTGCTCCAGGAGCTGAACCTCGTTGCCCTCGACTTCGCCGGCCACGGTCACTCCGCCCATCGCCCGGCCGGCGTGCACTACCACCCGCTGCTCGACATTCAGGACGTGCTCGGTGTAGCGGATCAGCTCGGCTGGGAGCGATTCAACCTGATCGGACACTCCATGGGCGCCGGCATCGCCACGGAGCTTGCCGGATTGTTCCCGGAGCGCGTGCTGCACGCGGTGGCCATCGACGGTTTTCTCGCCACCGGCGGCGCCGGGCCGGCCGAGCGCATGGACGACAACCGCGAGGCGGTGCAGCAGATGCTCGCCTCCGCAGGCAGGCGGGCGCCGGTCTACCCGAGCGTGGACGACATGATCCGCCGGGTCACCCAGGCGACGGACCAGTCCTGGGAAGCCGCCGCCGAGCTCGTCGCCCGCGGCCACAAGGCGGTCGCCGACGGCTTCACCTGGCGCACCGACACGCGGATCCGTTTCCGCACCCCGCTGCGCATGGCGGCCGAGCAAATCGATGAGCTGATGCGTCGCAGCAGCTCGCCAGCGTTGCTCATCGTCGCCGCGAGCGGCGACCGCTGGTACCTGAACGGTCTGGAGGACCGTCAGGCGGCTCACCCGAACCTCAAGGTAGCCAGGGTCGCCGGTCCCCATCACATCCACCTCGAACCGGATCACTACCGGGAAGTCGCGGCCCTCACCCGATCCTTCCTCGGCCTGCACGTTCCGGAGGCCGCGCTGGAGTAGACGCGCCTGCCGCGCCCCGGGCCCGACCTTCGCGGCAAGGATCAGCTAGACCACGGGCACCTCACTGGTACTGGGCGGCGGTGATGAACTGGCCAAAGGTCTCGCACCAGACGATAACGCTGGTGTAGGCGGAGGGATCGACTGTCGGCGGCACCGGTACCAGGAAGCTGTCGAAGGTCTTCACGTCACCGACCCGCACCATGCGTGACTTCAGCCGCAGGAAGTCCGCCTCCGTTTCCACGAACTCCGGCGACAGGTAGAGCTTGTAGTCCGGGCCAGGCGCCAGCGTGCCGCGAAAGGCAATGGCCTCCGCCGACACGGACACCGTTCCTTCTCCCCAGTGCAGCGCGTCGCTGTCCTGCAGATCGCGCCGGAACTCGGCGGAGTAGCTCGCGGCCGCTGCCACCGCGGCCACCGCCGACTCGGCGGGCGGCGGCGGCGCGATCAGGATCGGCAGGGCGTAGATGCCCGCCGCGAAGCCCGCCGCCACGGCGACCACGTGAGTGACGACGAGTGTCAGCAGCCTCTTCATATTCGCCCCCGTCAGTCTTCTTCCCGGGTGTTGCCGCAGACCGTGTTCAGCTGCAGCAGAGTCTGCTTCGTGTCATCGAACTCCTGCCGCGAGATCACGCCCTCGTCGAGCGCCCGCTTGAGGTCGATCAGCTGCTGGCCGATCGAGACGTCGCCCAGGCTGATGGCGTTGTTGCCACCGTTGAAACAGCCGGCCAGCAGCAGCCCGGCAAGCGCGATAGGGGTGATCCGATTCATCATGGCGAGGTTTCCGCGTTCAGGATTCTGTTTTCGAGCGTGCTGGCGCGCTGGCCTTCACGAACAGCTCCTCGAGCACGCCGAGGTCGACGTCCTCGAGCTTGTTGACGACCACCAGGCCATCTTTGCGCCGGGTCTCGTTCTTCACCGCGCTCAGGAACTCGCGCACGCTGGCGCTGGTCTCACGCGTCTTGATCTGAGCCATGGCGATTCTCCGCGGTCGGCGCGGGTGCGGGGCCATCGTAGGCCAGGATCCCGTCCGGCAAAGTCTCCCAGGGTGCCTTCGAGCCGACGAACTGGTGATACCCGATGGCCACCCCGGGGTCGCCATCGATGCAGCCGAGGGTAACCCCATGCACCCTGCCCTGGTGGACACCGCACAGCGTCGAGCCGCAGATCCGGCAGAACTGGAGCCCGAAGCCGTGCCGGCCCGTGTAGGTGGTCAACAGCTCCGCGCCGGAACGCCAGTGAAACGCTTCCGGGTCCACGATGGCATAGACAGACGCCTGGGCGCTGAACGCCTTGCGGCAGCGTGAGCAGTGGCACGATCTGGCGTCTTGCAGGCGGCCGTCGATCTCGTAGCGCACGGCACCGCAGAAGCACCCTCCTGAAATCATCTCATCAGCCCCAGAACCTCGTCGGGTGGGCTTTGCAGGTCCGGGACCTTCGTCAGCTCGAGCTTGCAGCCACGGTAACCGGCATACAGCCGTCGATGGGCGGCAAACGACATCGGCCCCTCACGCACATAGTACTCGGCTACCCAGCCCCGGCACCTTCAGCGAGCCGTGCCGCCAGCGTCGACTTCCCGGAGCCGGAGTTCCCGAGCAGGGCGACTCGCCAGCGGCGCCG
>JBFISC010000018.1:0-24722 GCA_041608775.1 Pseudomonadales bacterium
AGAACGACTACATCGAGCTGTCCCGCATCTTCCACGCGGTGCTGATCTCCAACGTGCGACGGTTCACCACGCGCAACGAGGATTCGGCCCGGCGGTTCATCAGCCTGGTCGACGAGTTCTACGACCACAACGTCAAGCTCATTGTCTCCGCCGAAGTACCGATCAGCGAGCTCTACGCCGGCGACCGGCTGCGCTTCGAGTTCCAGCGGACGGAGAGCCGGCTGTTGGAGATGCAGTCTCACGAGTACCTGGCGCGCACCCACCGGGCCTGAGCGGCGGGCCGGGAAAGGCCGCGCCGGGCCATTGTAATGCCGGGGTCCCTCCGCTAAGATTCGCGCTCCCAAAAATCCGCTTGCCCGTTGATCGCATCAGGGGCATGGCGGCTGTGTTCGCGCAAGAACTGATCACATTCAGACGGGCAGAGCAGCTCATGAAGACCCAAAGTATGCGGGCCGAAGACGTCCGGCACGCCTGGTTCGTCGTCGACGCCGAGAACAAGACCCTGGGTCGGTTGGCTACGGAGATCGCCCGCCGGCTGCGCGGCAAGCACAAGCCGGAGTACACGCCGCATGTCGACACCGGCGACTACGTGGTCGTGATCAATGCAGAGAAGGTGCGGGTGACCGGCGCGAAGACGACGGACAAGATGTACTACCGCCACAGCGGCTTTCCGGGCGGGATCAGGAGCCGCAGCTTCGAGCAGATGCGCGACTCCCATCCGGAGCGGATCATCGAGAAGGCCGTGAAAGGCATGCTGCCGCGGAACCCCCTCGGCCGGGCCATGCTGAAGAAGCTCAAGGTCTATGCTGGCGGCGAGCATCCGCACAGCGCACAACAACCGGAACCATTGGAGCTGTAAGGTATGGCAGGCACGCAGAACTACGGCACCGGCCGGCGGAAGACCTCCACGGCACGGGTGTTTGTGACCCCCGGTTCCGGCAATATCGTCGTCAACAACAAGCCGCTGGATGAGTATTTCGGTCGCGAGACGTCGCGTATGGTGGTCCGCCAGGCGCTGGAGGTCGCGGACCTGACCGGCAAGGTGGACGTGAAGGTCACCGTGCTCGGCGGCGGCAACTCCGGCCAGGCGGGCTCCATCCGCCACGGTATCGCCCGGGCCCTGGTCGAACATGACGAAACGCTTCGCGCGCCGCTGCGCCGGGCCGGCTTCCTCACCCGGGACGCTCGCTCGGTTGAACGGAAGAAGGTAGGCCTGCGCAAGGCTCGAAAGCGCCCTCAGTACTCTAAGCGCTGATTTTTCACCGGCCTTTTGCCCGGCTCGGTGGAAACTTCTTCCGGCGGTCTCAACCGTCGGACCGCATTCCTCTCCCGCCGACTGCAGGCCTTTTCCCGGCTCTCTCATGCGTCCGGGGGAGGGTGGTGTGTGATAAACTCGAGCGTCGTTTAGAACCTGTCTGGAGTGGACCGTGAGCCAGGGCGAAGAGGACCTGAAACCCGCCGAAGAAATGGCCGAAAGCATCGACCCGGGAAAGATCGACAAGCAGCGGCGCTACTTCCTGATCGGCGCCACGGCGGTGGTCGGCGGGCTCGGCGTGGTCGGCGCGGCGGTGCCTTTCGTCGCGTCCTGGCAGCCGAGCGCGAAGGCCCGCGCGCTGGGCGCGCCGGTGCGGGTGGACATCAGCAAGCTGCAGCCCGGCGAGATGCTCGGCCCGGTTCCCGCCTGGCGGGGACAGCCCATCTTCATACTCAAGCGGACCCAGGAAACGGTGGAGCGGCTGCAGGCCGAGAACTCGGAGCTGGCGGACCCGAACTCCGAGAACGTCGAGATGCAGCCGGCATACGCACAGAATGCGGTGCGTTCGAAACGTCCCGAGATCGGCGTGTACGTCGGCCTGTGCACGCATCTTGGCTGCTCGCCGAAGTACTACGGCGAGGTCGAGCCCCAGCCGTTCGACTCTGACTGGGCCGGCGGGTTCTTCTGCCCCTGTCACGGTTCCCGGTTCGACCTCGCGGGCCGGGTCGTCAAGGGCGTCCCGGCGCCGGACAACCTGCCGGTGCCTCCGTATGAATTCGTGAGCGATAGCGTGCTTGTAATTGGTCAAGACGAGGAGACCGCCTGATGGCCGAAGCCGGCAAGGAGCAGGGCAAGGTCGCGGCAGCCCTGGGCAACATGGTCGAGTGGGTAGACGAGCGCTTCCCGCTGATGGAGACGTGGAACTATCACCTGGCCCGCTACTGGGCGCCCAAGAACTTCAACTTCTGGTATCTGTTCGGCGTGCTCTCCATCGTGGTGCTGGTGAACCAGCTGCTCACCGGAATCTGGCTCACCATGAACTACGTCCCCAGCGGGGACGGGGCGTTCGCCTCGGTCGAGTACATCATGCGCGATGTCGAGTACGGCTGGCTGCTCCGGTACCTGCATTCCACCGGCGCCTCGGCGTTTTTCGTGGTGGTGTATCTACACATGTTCCGGGCGCTCATGTACGGGTCGTACCGGAAGCCACGCGAGCTGCTGTGGTTGATCGGCATGGCGATCTTCCTCGTGCTCATGGCGGAAGGCTTTTTCGGTTACCTGCTGCCGTGGGGCAACATGTCCTACTGGGGCGCCCAGGTGATCGTGTCGCTGGTGGGGTCGATTCCGGTGGTCGGGCCGGACCTGATGCAATGGGTGCGCGGCGATTTCCTGATGTCGGAGATCACCCTCAACCGGTTCTTCGCCCTGCACGTGGTGGCCCTGCCGCTGGTGCTAGTGATGCTGGTGTTCGTGCACATCGTCGCGCTGCACCATGTCGGCTCGAACAACCCGGACGGCGTGGACGTCAAGAAAGACAAAGACAAGAACGGGGTGCCGCGCGATGCCATTCCGTTCCATCCTTACTACACCATCGGCCACGACCTGCCGGCGATCGTCGCGTTCCTGTTCATTTTCTGTGCCGTGGTCTTCTACGCACCGGAGATGGGCGGTTACTTCCTGGAGAAACCCAACTTCGAGCAGGCGAACCCGCTCAAGACGCCGGAGCACATCGCCCCGGTGTGGTACTACACGCCCTTCTACGCGATGCTGCGGGCCTCGACCTACCCTCTGTTCGGCCTTACCGCGAAGTTTCTCGGTGCCGTCGTGATGGTGGGCGCCATAATTCTCCCGGCCGTGCTTCCCTGGCTCGACCGGAGCCCGGTGAAGTCGATCCGTTACAAGGGCATGCTGTCGAAGATCGCCCTGGCCCTGTTCGTGATCAGCTTCTTCATCCTGGGCTACCTGGGCACCATCCCGCCCTCCGGACCCGCGACCATGCTCGCGCAGATCTGCACGATGATCTATTTCGCCTACTTCGTGCTGATGCCGTGGTACACGCGAGTGGAGAAGACCAAGCCCGTTCCGGAACGGGTGACGATGCGATGAGGGGGTCGCGGATGCGCGTGAACAAGAACAACATGCTGCTCGCCATGGCGCTGGTCCTGCTGGTTCCCGGGCTCGCGTCCGCCGCCGAGTCGAGCTATCCGATGGAGCCCATGAGTCCGGACCTGCAAAACCTGCCTTCGCTGCAGAACGGCTTCCGGCTGTACGTCAACTACTGCATCGGCTGCCATGCCCTCGAGTGGCAGCGCTACGAGAGAACGGCGGACGATCTGGAGATTCCCTACGACATCGTGACCGAGCAGCTGATCTTCACCAACCAGAAGATCGGCGACAAGATGCTGTCCGCGATGGATCCGGAGGCAGCGAAGAACTGGTTCGGGGCGCCGCCCCCGGATTTGACCATGGTCGCGCGGGTGCGCAGCCCGGAGTGGATCTACAACTATCTGAAGACCTTCTACCTGGACGACTCGCGTCCGCTCGGGGTGAACAACAAAGTGTTCGTCAACGTCGGCATGCCCCATGCGCTGGAGGAGCTGCAGGGAGTGCAGCGGCTCGACTGCGGGGCCGATGTCCCGGACGAGAAGTGCGAGCAGCTGGTGGTGGACGAGAGCACCGGCATGTACACGCCGCAGCAGTACGATCAGGCGGTCTACGACATCGCCAACTTCCTCTACTACACGGGGGACCCCAGCCGCCTCGAGCGTCATCGGATCGGCGTTTACGTGCTGCTGTTCCTGCTGATCCTGTACGCGTTCACCTGGCTGCTCGGCAGGGAATATCACAAAGCGGTCAAATAGCGGCAGGCCGTCGTGGCGCGGGAGCGTCTGCGGCGGCCGGCAACACATCAACGACACGTTCCGGCGCTTGTCCATTGCCTGCGGGTAAAGCTACATGAGTTTAGTGACCAAACGTTCCTCCATGACGCTGTTCTCCGACGCGCGCGACCACTACTCCCACCGGGTGCGGATGGTGCTCGCCGAGAAGGGCGTGACCTGCGATGTGGTCGACGTCGATCCGAGCAACAAGCCCGAGGATCTGGCTGAGATCAATCCCTACAACAGCCTGCCGACGCTGCTCGACCGGGACCTCGTGCTCTACGAGGCGAACGTGATCATGGAGTACCTCGACGAGCGGTTTCCGCATCCGCCGCTGCTCCCGGTCTATCCCGTGGCGCGGGCCCTGTCGCGGTTGTGGATCACCCGGGTAGAACGGGAGTGGAGCGGCCGGCTGGACATCCTGATGGCGGGCAAGGGCCGCGAAACCGTGATCACCCGTGCCCGCAAGGAGCTCCGCGAGAGCATCATCGCCGTCGCGCCCATCTTCGCCGAGAAACCGTTCTTCATGAACGAGGATTTCACTCTGGTGGATTGCTGCGTCGCGCCGATACTGTGGCGGCTGAAGGCCGCGGACATCTCGCTGCCGGAAAGGAGCACCAAGCCGCTGCAGAAATACATGCAGCAGATCTTCGAACGGGAATCGTTCCGGGCCAGCCTGACGGAAGCCGAGCTCGAAATGCAGGACTGACGAACGGTAGCCCCGGTGCCGTCCCCCGTGGGAGCTGCAGCAGCGACATGAGCAAACGGCCCAAGCGTCCCTACCTGTTGCGCGCCCTGTACGACTGGATCGTCGACAGTGAGCTCACCCCTTACGTCCTGGTGAATGCCAACGCGGATGGCGTGGTGGTCCCGTCCGGGTTCGTCAGCGATGGCAAGATCGTTCTCAACGTCGCGCCCCATGCGGTGCGCGAGCTCGCGATCGACGAGAACGCGGTGGCCTGCCACTGCCGGTTCGGCGGCAATCCTTTCGCCGTGTATCTGCCGATGGGCAGTATCGAAGCGATCTACGCCAAAGAGACCGGCGAGGGCATGGCATTCGAGGCCGAACACTTCCCTGGTCCGGACGACCCCCCTGAAGGCCCCGACGACAAAGGTGCCGTCAGCCACCTGAAGATCGTGAAGTAAGGCGCGTGCTGCCCTGGCCGCGGTCCGCGATCGAGGCGGATCGGCGCCGGGCCCGCCTTGAGAAGCGCAGCGACGAGCGGGGAACCGGGTCAGATGTACTCGAAGACCTTGACGATCTTCTGCACGCCGTAGACCGAGCGGGCAGCCTCCACGGCAGCATCGGCCTCGTCCCTGGGCAGCATGCCCATCAGGTAGACCGTGCCGTTCTCGGTCACCACCTTGACCTTCCTGGCCGCGACTTCCGCGTCAGCCAGCATCTTGGTCTTGACCTTGGTGGTGAGCCAGCTGTCGTTGGCGCGCGCGACCATGGAGATTGGTCCGCCCACTTCGAGCTCGTTGTGAACCTTGCGGACCTTCTCCAGGCCGGCGGCGATCTCTTCCGCCTTCTGCTTCAGTTCTGTCGTTTCGACCTGACCCGTGAGCAGCAGCACGCCGTTGTAGCTGACGGCGACGAGATGGGCGCTGTCGAAGGCGGGGTCGGAGTTCCAGATCTCCCGTTTCACCAGAGTCTCGATGACCTGGTCATCGATGATGACGCCTGGCGTCCGGACCCGGGGATCGTCGGAAAAGACGGCGCAGCCTGCTGTGAGCGCAAGGCTCAGGAGCAGGGGAGGCAGGGCTCTACAGGTCCTGACCGAACGCATCTTTCACCCACAGGAAGTCGGGACCGTAGTTTCGCTTCGTCACCGACACGACGTCAAATCGACAGGCGCCGGCGGGTCCCGCGTGGCGGGAGAGGAAAGCCCGGGCGGCCGCGAGCAGGCGCCGCCGCTTGGCGACGGTCACGCTGTCGAGGGCGCTGCCGAAGCGCTGGCTGCGGCGGCAGCGCACCTCGACGAACACCAGAATGGTGCCATCGGCCATGATCAGGTCGAGCTCACCTGCCCGGCAGCGGAAGTTGCGTGCAAGCAGGCGGAGGCCCTGCTGCTGCAGGTAGCCGGCAGCCTCCGCCTCTGCCCAGGCTCCGGTCCGCGCCGCCTCTCCGGTCACCGTATCAGCGCGCGGCGCCAGGCTTGCCTGTGGCGCCGCTGGCGGGCAGGGCGGCGACAGCTCGCACCTGCCCGTCCGCGACGATACTGCGGGCCAGGCGACGGCGGATACGACCATCGGGCGTGAACTCCAGTTCTCCCGTGCTGCCGAGCAGCTCGGTGAAGGCGCCGTCGAGGATCAGCGGCAACCGCTCGGCCAACCGGAACGCGTCAACGCCGAGCGCATAGAGGGCGACGAACGGGCTGCCCTCCAGGCCGAAGGCCTCGTCGAGCTCGCGGTAGGAAGCTTCTCCCAGCGCGTTCCAGGGCAGCTCGCTGATGCGGAATCCGGCGAGTTCCTGCAGGCGGCTGGCGCTGGCGCCACGGATGGTCTGGGAGGTGGCGTACACGGGCACCTTGTCGGCGTAATGGAACCGGAGCGCGGGGACCAGGGCGCTGGCTTCGAGCTGGGTCACCAGGGCGAGGATAGCGTCCACGTCGCCGCGTGCCCGAGGCTGGAACTCCAGGGCGTCACCCAGCAGCTGCTCCAGCTCGCCGTGGCGCTGCTGGCTGGCCGCCACGTGCATGGCGACGCCCACGCTCTCGGTCATGGTCCGGATATCCTCGATGGCCTGGACGGTGAGCCGTCCGGGCCACTCGCCGACCACCGACTGCATGGCTCGCATGGCCCAGTCCTCATCGTTGTGCAGCAGCAGCAGCCGCTCCACCTGTTCGTCGCGCAGCCATTGCTCCAGCGTTTCGGCTTCGTCTTCGATGGCGAGCCCGAGCTGCAGCAGGTTGGGCGCGGGCATCTCCTCGTCGCCGAGATAGTTCAGGGCCAGGACGGGGATCTCCGGGTTGAGCTGATTGATCTGCGCGACCGATTCCTTGGCCAGAGGGCCGATCAGCAGGTCGGTGTTCTGGACCAGAGCGCGCTCGTACAGGGATGCAACCGGTTCGGCGGCTGCATCGTAGATGGCAACTTCGAAACCAACCTCGTCGCGGTGAGAGAGGTAGGTGGCGACGAACGCGTCGCGCACCGCCCGCCCGGCGCGGCCCAGGGGTCCGGACAGCGGCAGCATCAGACCAACCCGGGTCACCGGCGAGGTGCGGACCTCCAGGGCCAGGAGCGCCGCCGGCGGCTGTCTGGCGGCGGGATGATCGGGACGGGATTCGCGCCAGGTGGCCAGGCGGCGCCGCTGCTCGTCGAGGGTGAAGCTGCGGAACATCAGCTCCTTCAGCTGCCACCAGCCGCGGGCGGTGCCGGTGGTGCGGCGCTCCATCGTCAGGGTCTGGAAGGGCGGGACCTGGCCCAGGTAGCTCCAGATCCTGTCGTTCAGCTGCTGCTGCAGCGGGCCGCCGGGCGTGCCTGGACGGTAGTCCATCAGGTAGCCGGCGGCCGCCGCCGGGCGACCTTCCCGGGCAAGCAGTTCCGCGCTGCTGAGCACCGCGGCGGTCGGATCCGGGAGGCGTTCGGCATCGAGGGCCAGCAGCGCTGCACGCGCGGTTTCGGTGTCGCCCCGATTCAGGGCCTCATCCGCCCGGGCCAGCAGAAACCGTGCGGTATCGCGGGCGCGCAGCCGGTCGAGGTCGATGGCGTCCAGCGCCCGCCGCGCCGCCGCGAAGTCGCCCAGTGCGATCAGCGCTTCGGCGGCGTCCAGATAGAGGCGGTCGGCCCGCACGCCGGACGCGGCCGCCGCGGCGTCGAGCAGCCCCTGCGGCGAGTCCGGCGCCGCAGCTTGCTCGACATCCGTCGCGGCCGCGTCGCGGTCCGCGGCCGGTGGCGTGCTTTGGCAACCCCACGCTGCGAGAATGAATGCCAAGGCTGCGATGGAAGTTCTGGTCATGGCGGGAGTGCTCTACGTCGTTGCGACGCCCATTGGAAATCTTCAGGACTTCAGCCGTCGAGGGGCGTCCGTCCTTGCCGCGGTTGCGACGATCGCCGCGGAGGATACCAGACGTACCCGGGTGCTGTTAGACGCCGTCGGCGTCAGCGGGGTGCCCGTCATCGCCCTCCACAGCCACAACGAGACCGCCGCCAGCGATGCCGTGCTGGAACGGCTGCGCGGTGGCGATTCGGTGGCGCTGGTGTCCGACGCCGGCACGCCGCTGATCTCCGACCCCGGCTTCGAGCTGGTGCGGGCCTGCTGGGCGGAGGGCATCAGCGTGATTCCCGTGCCGGGCCCCAGCGCGGTAGCGGCGGCGCTGTCGGTGAGCCCGCTGCCCGGGGGCCGCTACCTGTTCGAGGGCTTTCTTCCCGGCAAGCCGGGCCAGCGCCGGGAGCGTCTTCGGGAGCTGCTGGCGCTGGCGGTCACCGTGGTGTTCTTCGAGGCGCCCCATCGCATGGCGGCGACTCTCGAGGATCTCCACGAGCTGGCGCCCGAACGCCGGGTGATGGTGGGCCGCGAGATGACCAAGCGCCACGAGCAGTACCTGTGCGAAGTTCCGGCGGAACTCGGCCGGGTCCTGGCGGCGGACGAGCGCTTCAAGGGTGAGTTCGTCTGCGTGCTCGAAGGCGGTACCGCGACCACCGGACTCCAGGTACGTCACACCATGGAGACCCTGATGCGGGAGCTCTCTCCCGCCCAGGCCGCCCGGATCGGCGCGCAGCTGCTCGGCCGCAACCGGCGCGAGCTCTACGACCTGGCGTTGAGCATGAAGGCATGAGCGCGATGGCCGTGGCGGTGACGGCCGTGGCGGGGTACGCTTCGTCCTGGAGTCGGCCAAGGCAGCCGCGGGCGTCTTCCCTTCGGGAAGCCGTGCGAGGAAAGTCCGGGCTCCACAGGACAGGGTGCCAGGTAACCCCTGGGGGGCGTGAGCCCACGGAAAGTGCAGCAGAGAGTAGACCGCCCGCGCGTCCTCCGGGACGCGTGTGGTAAGGGTGAAAGGGTGCGGTAAGAGCGCACCGCACGCGTGGTAACACTGCGTGGCTAGGTAAACCCCGCCCGGAGCAAGGCCAAATAGGAATCCCATGGCGTGGTCCGCGCCGGATTCGGGTAGGCCGCTTGAGGCCTGTGGTGACGCAGGTCCTAGATGAATGACTGCCCGTGTGATCCTGACGGGTCACCTAGACAGAACCCGGCTTATCGGCCGGCTCCACCAGTCCCAAGGGTTCGCGCTCATCATATGCACTGCCCGGCATTCGTCGGCGTCATCTATGCCAAATCGGTCTAACTCTTAAGGTCATTTCTAGAAAACGCCAACTACGTGAGGTTAACCCTCAGATAATTGGGCGGAATCCCTGTTCAGTCGTCAAAAATCCTTAAATTTCCGCTAGTTATCCGCCTTTCACCGCCTTGACAGGTCCAGAGGCCATCCGTAGTGTCTCGCGATGGTGAATTGTGGGGAAAAGTGGGGGCTACGGCCGCAGTCGTGGGGCTGAGGACCGGGCGTGCCGCCGGGTGGGATGTTGCGGGGTATCAACAGCGCGACCTTGGACGCCAAGGGCCGGATGGCTCTGCCGGCGCGGCTGCGCGAGTCGTTTGCGTCGGTGTCCGGCGGATCGCTGGTGGTGACCATCGACACCAAGGACCGCTGCCTGCTGCTCTACCCTCTGCCGCACTGGGAAGCCGTGCAGGAGAAGCTGGAGAACCTGCCCAATCTCAACCCGCGCTCCCGCACCCTGCAGCGCCTGCTCATCGGTCATGCGACCGATCTGGAGCCGGACGCCACCGGCCGGGTGCTGCTGCCGCAGAAGCTCCGCGACTACGCGGGTCTCGACAAAAAGCTTGTCTTGGTGGGCCAGGGCAACAAGGTGGAGATCTGGGGCGAGGCGCAGTGGGAAGCGCAGATGGGGCAATGGCTGTCCGACGACTCGGTGGCCCAGCTCGCGGATGCTGAAGAGTTCACCGGGCTGTCGGTTTGACCGACGAGCACCGCCCGGTACTGCTGGAGGAGTCTGCGGCGCTGGTCTGCGGTCTCGGCGACACCGGGAAGGTTCGGGAGGGGATCTACGTGGATGCGACGTTTGGTCGTGGCGGTCACAGCCGGCGCTTGCTGGAGCTGCTCGGGCCTGACAGCCGGGTGATCGGCGTCGATCGCGATCCGGAGGCCGTGGCCGCCGGCGAAACGCTGGCAGCGTCGGAGTCGCGGTTGTGCGTGCGACACGGGAATTTCGCGGAGCTCGACCGGCTGCTCGACGGCCTGGGTGTGGACCTGGTTCAGGGCGTGCTCATGGATCTCGGGGTGTCTTCGCCGCAGCTCGATGACGCCCGACGCGGGTTCAGCTTCCGGCAGGACGCACCTCTGGACATGCGCATGGACACGAGTCGCGGGCTCACCGCGGCGCAATGGTTGAACACGGCCGAGCAGGCGGAGATCGCCCGGGTGCTGAAGGAATTCGGCGAGGAGCGGTTCGCGCGGCGGATCGCGGCGGCAATCGTCGCCCATCGACCTGTTGCCACCACGACGGAGCTGGCCGAGCTGGTGCGGGCGGCCCAACCGCGGCCCACGCCCGGCAAGCACCCGGCCACGCGGGTTTTTCAGGCGCTGCGGATTCAGGTGAACGATGAGCTGGGCGCCCTGGCGTCGGGCCTCAGGGTGGCGTTCGAGCGTCTGGCGGTGCACGGCCGCCTGGCGGTCATCACCTTTCACTCCCTCGAGGACCGGCTGGTGAAACGCACGTTCCGGGGCCTGACCACCCCGCCGCGGCTGCCGCGACGGCTGCCGGTTCGGGACCTGGACGCCCGGCCGCGGGCGCGCCAGGTCGGGTCGCCCGTGACGCCCGGGATGTCGGAGCTCGAAGGTAACCCGCGGGCCCGCAGCGCGCGCCTGCGGGTGGTGGAGAAGGTAGCTTGAACCTGCGCGATCTGCTCGTCGTGCTGGTGTTGCTGGCAGCGGTCGTCGGCTCGGGGATTCAGGTGGCGCTGGTGAGCCACGAGGTCCGGCAACTGCACGGCGAGCTGGAGTCGGCGCAGAAGGCTCAGGATGAACATCTGGCGGAGTACAGCCGGCTGCTGCTGGAGCGCAGCGCGCTGTCGGCCTATCAGAACGTGGAGCACCTGGCGGAGACCGAGCTCGACATGCAGTTTCCGGAAATCGTGGAGCAGCTCGCCCCGTGAACTCCTGGCGCCACTATCTGGTAGTGGTCTTCTTCCTGGTCGGATGCACCGGGGTCGCCGCGCGGGTGGTTTTTCTCAACGTCAGCGACCGCGCCTTCCTGCAGCAGCAGGGCAACGCCAGAGCCATCCGCGAGGAGACGCTTCCCGCGTATCGCGGGGTGATCTACGACCGTCACGGTGAGGCGCTGGCGGTGAGCACGCCGGTGGCGGCGATCTGGACCGATCCGAGCTTCGTCACGCTCTCGCCCGAGACCATCGAGCAGGTTGCCGGAGTGCTGGAGCGCGACCCGCAGACGCTGGCCGCGGAGCTTGCGGCCAACTCGGAGCGGGCGTTCCTGTACCTGGCGCGGCAGGTCCCGTGGGAAGTTGCGGAGCGCATTCGCGAGCTTGGCCTGGACGGTGTCTACGTCAAGCGTGAATACCGCCGCTACTACCCTGCGGGGGAAATGGCTGCTCACGTCGTCGGCATGACCAACATCGATGATCTCGGCCTGGAGGGCATCGAGCTGTCGTATGACGCACACCTGCGCGGCCGACCTGGCCGCAAGACCGTGCTGAAGAACCGTCGTGGCGAGACGATCGAAGATCTGGAATTCCTGGCGGCGCCCGACTTCGGCGACGATCCGACCCTGAGCCTGGATCTGCGCCTCCAGTTCATGGCCTACCGGGAGCTGAAGGCCGCCGTGGCCGGCAACCACGCCCGGTCCGGATCGCTGGTGATGCTCGATGCCCGCACCGGGGAAGTTCTGGCGCTGGTCAACGAGCCGTCCTACAACCCCAACGACCTGGCCCATGCCAGCCGCGAGGGTATGCGCAATCGCGCGGTCACCGACGCCTACGAGCCGGGTTCCACCATCAAGCCGTTCACGGTTCTGGCGGCGCTGGGGACCCAGCGCTGGCGGCCGGACACGGCCATCGACACGGCGCCGGGATACTTCCGGGTCGGCAGCAAGCTGGTGCAGGATCCGATCGACCGCGGCGTCATCACCCTCAGCCAGGCGTTGCAGAAGTCCAGCCAGGTCGGCATCGCCAAGGTGGCGCTGGACCTTCCGCCGCGGGCAGTGTTCGAGGTGCTGGGCCGGGCCGGCGTCGGCGAGTTCATCGGCACCGGGCTGCCCGGCGAGATTGCCGGGCGGCTGTCGGATCAGGGCCTGGACAACCCGGTGGTGCGGACCACGCTGGCCTATGGCTACGGGCTGGCGGTGTCGCCGCTGCAGCTTGCCCAGGGCTACCTGACCCTGGCGGCGGGAGGCGAGCGCCTGCCGGTCGGCATTCTCAAGGCGGATCGTCCGGTGCAGAGCCGCCCGGTGTTCGACCCCGACCTCGCCAGGTCCGTGGTCGAGATGATGGAAGGCGTGACCCTGAGCGGAGGCACCGCGCCGCGTGCTCAGGTACCGGGCTACCGTATCGCCGGAAAGACCGGGACGTCGCGCAAGGTGGGTCCTCAGGGTTACGACGACGAGCGTCATGTGGCGCTGTTTGCGGGCATCGCGCCGGTCAGCGACCCGCGGTTCGTCATGGTGGTGGTGATCAACGAGCCCGGTGGCAGCGTCAAGGGCGGCGGTGAGGTGGCAGCCCCGGTCTTCGGCAACGTCGCCGGCCGGGCGCTCAGGTTGCTCGGGGTCAGGCCCGATGCGGGGGTCATCCTGTGAGCGCCTCCAGCATGCCGCTCTCGGCGCTGCTCGATGGCCTGGGCGTGGTGAACGTGCCGGACGATGTCGCGATCACCGGGCTGTCCGAGGATTCCCGCCGGCTGGCGCCCGGCGATGCCTTTCTCGCGCTGCGCGGCGAAACGGCCGATGGCCACGGGTTCGCCGCGGCGGCCGCGGCCCGGGGGGCGGCCGCCATTCTCGCCGAGCAGCCGATCCCGGATCTTTCCGTCCCGGTGCTGGTGGTTCCCGATCTGCGGCGCCGGCGTGGCGCGCTGGCGGCGAAGTTCCACCGCCACCCCGGAGCGTCGCTGCACTGCGTTGGGGTCACCGGAACCAACGGCAAGACCTCCATCGCGCACTACGTCGCCGATCTCGCCGGGCGCCTCGGGCGGCCCGCCGGCTATCTGGGGACCATCGGCTGGGGGCGGGTGGGTGCCCTCGAGCCCGCCCGCCTCACCACGGAGGATCCGCTCACCGTGCAGGCGCGGCTGGCCGCGCTGCGCGACGCCGGCTGCGCCTGGGCAGTGCTGGAGGTCTCTTCCCACGCGCTGGCGCAGGATCGGGTGATGGAGGTTCCGTTCCGAACCGCGGTGTTCTCGAACCTGTCACGCGATCATCTGGACTACCACGCCAGCGCCGACGACTACGCGGAGGCCAAGGCGCGGCTGTTCCGCTGGCCCGGGCTGAGGCTGGCGGTGCTCAACGCCGACGACCCGTTCGGCCGGGAGCTGGCACGCCGGCTGCCGGACGGAGTGGAGGCCGTGTGCTACGGCAGGGATGCCGATGTGGCCTGGCTCGATCTCGACCTGACCTCGGGCTCGGCCCGCGGTCGCTGGCGCACGCCGTGGGGTGAAGCGCCGCTGTGCGTGCCGGTGCAGGCGGAATTTTCGGTCGCCAACGCAGCGGCCGCGCTGGCGGTGCTGTGCGCCTCCGGCATTCCGCTGGCTGACGTGGTGGGCGCCCTCGGAACTCTTGCTCCGGTGCCGGGGCGAATGGAACAGTTCAGCGCGCCGGGCTCGGCCACGGTGGTGGTGGACTACGCCCACACCCCGGACGCGCTGGAGAAGGTGCTCGCCGCGCTGCGCCCGGCCACCTCCGGCAGGCTGGTCTGCGTCTTCGGCTGCGGTGGCGACCGGGATCCGGGCAAGCGGCCGCTGATGGCTGCCGCGGCCGAAGGGCAGGCGGACGAGCTGTGGCTTACCAGCGACAACCCGCGCTCCGAGGACCCGCTGCGGATCATCGCCGACATGCGGGCCGGTCTGTCCGGTCGGGTTCCCGCCCGGGAGTGTGCCGACCGGCGCGAGGCCATTGCCGCGGCGCTGGCGGCTGCCGGCAGCGGCGACACCGTGCTGGTCGCGGGCAAGGGCCACGAGGACTACCAGGAGGTGCGCGGTGAGCGTCGACCCTTCAGCGATCGCGCCGTGGTGCAGGCCGCGCTCGAGGGCGGGCGCTGATGCTGCTCTGGCTTACCGAGTACCTGGCCCAGCACGTCAGCGGCTTCTCCGTGTTCCAGTATCTGACCTTCCGGACCATGGTCAGCGTGATGACTGCGCTGGCCACCTCGCTGCTCATCGGCCCGCTGGTGATCGATCGCCTGACGCACTATCAGATTGGTCAGAGCGTGCGCGATGACGGCCCGCAGACCCACCTGGCCAAAGCCGGAACGCCCACGATGGGCGGCGCGCTGATCCTGATCGTGATGCTCATCACCACACTGCTGTGGGGCGATCTGTCGAACCGCTACGTGTGGGCCGTGCTGCTGGTCACCATGGCATTCGGCGCGATCGGCTGGGTCGACGACTACCTGAAGATCTCGCGGCGCAACAGCCGCGGCCTGATCGCCCGCTGGAAGTATCTGCTGCAGTCCGTGTGTGGCCTGTGCGCCGTGCTTTTCCTCTATCTGACCGCAGAGGTTCCGGCGGAAACCTCGCTGATCGTGCCGTTCTTCAAGCACATCGCCATTCCCATGGGCATCTGGTACGTGATCCTCGGCTATTTCGTCATCGTCGGAACCAGCAATGCCGTCAACCTCACCGACGGTCTCGACGGTCTGGCAATCATGCCCACGGTGATGGTGGGTGCTGCCCTGGGCCTGATCGCCTACCTGGTCGGTAACACCGAGTTCTCGCAGTACCTGCAGATTCCCTACATCCCGGATGCCGGCGAGCTCTCGATCTTCTGCGGCGCGCTGATCGGGTCAGGGCTCGGTTTTCTCTGGTTCAACACTTATCCCGCCCAGGTGTTCATGGGTGACGTCGGGGCGCTTGCCCTCGGGGCTGCGCTCGGGATCGTCGCGATCATCGTCCGCCACGAGATCGTGCTGTTCATCATGGGCGGGCTGTTCGTGCTGGAGGCGGTCTCGGTGATCCTCCAGGTCGCTTCCTACCGCCTCACCGGGAAGCGCATCTTCCGCATGGCGCCCATTCATCACCACTTCGAGCTCAAGGGCTGGCCGGAACCCCGGGTGATCGTCCGTTTCTGGATCATCACCCTGGTGCTGGTGCTCGTGGGCCTGTCGACGTTGAAGCTGAGGTGACCGTGCGAACGGCCATCATCGGCATGGGCGTCACCGGGTATTCGTGCCTGCGCTACCTGGCGGGCAGGGAGCCGCTGCTGGTCCTCGATACCCGGGAGGAGCCGCCCAACGGCGCCGGCGCCCGGGCGGCGTGCCCGGATGCCGAATTCCGCTTCGGCGCGACCGCCTGCTCGGCGGACTTCCGTGGGGTCGGCCGGGTAATCGTCAGCCCCGGGATCGGCCTCGACCATCCGCTGGTGCAGCGCGCCGCGTCGTCTGGGGCCATCATCGAGAGCGACATCGACCTCTTCTGTCAGGCGGTCGATGCGCCCGTGTACGCTGTCACCGGCACCAACGGCAAGAGCACGGTCACCGCGCTTGCCGGTCACCTGCTGGCAGGGCTCGGTAAAAGCCCCGGGGTGGGTGGAAATCTCGGCGAGCCGGCGCTGGATCTGCTGAGCGACGGGCATGACTGCTACGTGCTGGAGCTGTCGAGCTTTCAGCTGGAACGGATGGGCCGCCATCCGTTCCGGGCCGCTACGATCCTGAACGTCAGCGAAGATCACCTCGACCGCCACGGCAGCCTGGCAGCCTATGTGGCAAGCAAGCGGCGGATCTATGCCTGCGCCGAGCGCGCCGTGGCGAATCGGTCGGATCCGCTGACGATGCCGGACACCCGCGTCAGCGAGCTCGTGACTTTCGGCGTCGATCGCCCCGAGCGCGGCCACTGGGGGCTCGGTGACGTCGACGGCGGCAGCTGGTTGCTGCGTGGCGATGAGCCGGTGGTGGCGGTGGTGGCGCTGCCCCTGGACGGGGTGCACAACGCCCTCAACGTGCAGGCCGCGTTCGCGCTGATTGCCGAGGCCGGCGCGCCGACCAGGAACCTGGCCGCAGCGCTCGGTGGTTTCCAGGGCCTGCCGCATCGCTGCCGGACCGTGGCCGAGCGGGCCGGCGTGCGCTACGTCGATGACTCGAAGGCGACCAACGTGGGCGCCACGCTGGCCGCGCTGGCGGGTCTGGGCGATCCGGCGCGGCGGCACCTGGTTCTCATCGCGGGCGGCGATGGCAAGGGCGCCGACTTTTCCACTCTCGCCGGCCCGGTGCGCCGGTTCGTGAAGGCCGTGGTGCTGCTCGGCCGCGACGCCCCGCTGCTGGAACGTGCTCTGGCCGACGCTGCGCCAATCGTGCGCGTTGCCGACATGGACGAGGCGGTGGCTGCGGCCGCGCAAAGATCGAGCGCCGGAGATGTGGTGCTGCTGTCGCCGGCCTGCGCGAGCCTGGACATGTTCCGCAATTACGCCCACAGGGGTGAGGTGTTTGCAGGCGCCGTGGAGGCGCTGGCGTGACCCGCGAGCTGGATCAGGTGATGCTCGTGAGCTGGGTCGCCATCGTGGCGCTCGGCACCGTGATGGTTGCCTCCGCCTCCGTGGCCATCAGCGGGACCCTGCTGCTGAAGCACGGCGTTTACCTGATCGCCGCCCTGATCGGGCTGGCCGCGATGGTGTGCGTGCCGCTCGACTGGTGGCGCCGCTGCCACCGGCTGGCGTGGCTGGCGTCGATGGTCCTGTGTGTTCTGGTGCTGATTCCCGGCGTTGGTCTGGAGGCCAACGGCGCCCGCCGCTGGATCGGCCTCGGGGCCTTCTCGCTGCAGGCGGCCGAGGTCTGCAAGTTCCTGATGCTGGTCTACATGGCGGGTTACCTCGCGCGCTTTCACGGCGCGCTCAAGGACGATGCCCGCGTGCTGCTGCGGCCTCTGGGCATGCTGGCGTTGCTGTGCGCCCTGCTACTGCTGGAGCCTGACTTCGGCACTGCCGTGGTGCTCTCCGTGACGGTCTGCGGGCTGCTGTTCGTTGCCGGCGCGCGGTTGCGCCACTTCCTCGCCATCGTGCTGGTCGGGGCTGCGTTGCTGGGCAGCCTCGCGATCCTGCAGCCCTATCGGCTGGAGAGGCTGGTGACCTTCGTGGACCCCTGGCAGTTCGCGTTCGGCAGCGGCTACCAGCTGACCCAGGCGCTGATCGCCTTCGGGCGGGGCGAGCTCTTCGGGCTCGGGCTCGGTGAAGGCATTCAGAAGCTGTTTTATCTCCCCGAGGCGCACAACGATTTCATCTTCGCGGTGATCGCCGAGGAGCTGGGCCTTGTCGGGGCGCTGTCGGTGCTGGCGCTGTTCGCCGTTCTGGTGGTGCGGATCCTGCGTCTCGGCCGCTCGGAGATCGGCGGCGGTAGCTTTTTCGCCGGTTACCTGGCCTACGGCGTGGGCCTGATGCTCGGTGTGCAGTGCCTGATCAACCTGGGCGTCAACACCGGGGTGCTGCCGACCAAAGGTCTGACGCTGCCGTTCGTCAGCTACGGTGGCAACAGCCTGGTGGTGAGCTGCGCGATGATCGGCCTGGTCCTGCGCGTGCAGCTCGAGCAGCGCCCCGCGGCGGGGCGGCGCCCGGGTCGCCGACGGGCAGGAGGCCGCCGTGGCTGAGAGCCTTGCTTATCAGGTTCCGGAAATGCGCCGCATCCGCCGGATCCATTTCGTCGGCATTGGCGGTGCCGGCATGTGCGGCATCGCCGAGGTGCTGCTGAATCAGGGCTACGCCATCTCCGGCTCGGACCTCAAGATGTCGCCGGTGACCTCGCGCCTCCAGCGGCTCGGCGCCGACATCAACATCGGTCATCACCAGGGAGCGGTCAGCGGATCGGACGTCGTCGTGGTGTCGTCCGCCATCGATCCTGGCAACCCCGAGGTCGCGGCGGCACACGAGCACCGCATACCGGTGGTGCGTCGAGCAGAGATGCTCGGTGAGCTCATGCGGTACCGTCACGGGATCGCCATTGCCGGCACCCACGGCAAGACCACCACGACCAGCCTGGTGACCTCGATATTCCGCGCGGCTGAGCTGGACCCGACGTTCGTCATCGGTGGCCTGCTGAACAGCACCGGTACCAACGCACGGCTCGGCGCGAGCCGGTACATCATCGCCGAGGCCGACGAGAGCGACGCATCGTTTCTATACCTCCAGCCGATGCTGGCGGTGGTCACCAACATAGATCGCGACCACCTGAGCACCTATGGCAACGATTTCGAAACGCTGAAACGGACGTTCGTGGAGTTCCTCCACCGGCTGCCTTTCTACGGCTCGGCGGTGCTTTGCCTGGATGACCCCGAAGTCCGGGCGATCCTCCCCGACGTGGCGCGGCCGATGCTCACCTACGGTTTCGATCCCAGCGCCGACTTCCACGCAACGGAGCTCGACTGCGCCGGCCGCAGCTGGCGGTTCCGGGCGAATCGACCGGCCGGCCACGAGGCGCTGGAGATTACTCTGGCGGTGCCCGGTCGGCACAACGTGCTGAACGCCCTCGCCGCGATCGCGGTCGCTACGGACGAAGGTCTGCCGGCAGCTGCCATCGTCCGGGGGCTGGCGGAGTACTCCGGCGTGGGGCGCCGGTTCCAGATCACCGAACGGGTCGCGGTAGGCGACATCACGGTGACGCTGGTGGACGACTACGGCCATCACCCCACCGAGATCGCCAGGGTGATCGAGACCGCTCGCAGCGTCTGGCCGGACCGGCGCCTGGTGATGGCCTACCAGCCCCATCGCTACACCAGAACCCGCGATCTCTACGACGACTTCGTCCGGGTGCTCTCGGATCTGGACGTGCTGGTGCTGCTGGATGTCTACGGCGCCGGCGAGGAGCCGATTCCCGGCGCCGATGGCAAGGCCCTGGCACAGGGGCTGCGACAGCGTGGCGGGGTCAACCCGGTGTTCGCCGCCGACCCGGAGGAAGCGCTGACTCTGCTCCCCGGCCTGGTTCGGGCCGACGATGTGCTGCTGGTGCAGGGCGCAGGCAGCGTCAACCAGATCTCCAACCGCCTGGCGGCGCCGGGATCCGGGGGCAGCGATGATGCGTAGCGCGGTCGTCGCCGTGATCTTTGCCGGGGTCGCGCTGGCCGCGTGGTCGGCGTGGCAGCAGCTCGATCGTCCGGTCCGCTCGGTCCGGGTCGAGGGCACGCTGTCCGGCGCCGAGCAGCAGGCCATTCGGGCGGTGGTGAGCGAAAGCCTCGATCAGGGCGTGCTGAGCCTCGATCTGGAGGATCTCACCGGGCGGATCCGGATGCTGTCGTGGCCGCGATCGGTGGCGGTGCGCCGGATATGGCCCGACGGTCTGGTGATCCGGGTGGAGAAGGAGTCGGTGGTGGCCGCCTGGGGCGACGGCGGGTACCTCAACAGTGCCGGCAGGGTCGTGCAGCTGGCGGACGGCGTCAGCAGCGTGCCGACCCTGGCGACGGCGCTGTCCACGCCGCGACGGGCGATGGAGGTCTATCAGATGCTCAGGTCCAGGCTCGACGCCGGAGGCCTGTCGATCGTGCAGCTGGAGGAGAACGCCCTGGGCGAGTGGCTCATGACCCTCGATGGCGGCACCACCGTGGCGCTGGGCAACGAGTCGCTGGGCGTCAGGCTCGACCGGGTGCTGCAGGCGTACCGGCGGGTTCTGAACATGCGTCGTGAGGAGGTTGCGCACGTCGATGCGCGCTACGACAACGGCGTTGCCGTCCGGTGGAAAGAAACGGGGACGGAATATGCCCTCCGATAGCGAGCTCAGAAGAGTCGTCGGCCTGGACATCGGCACCAGCAAGGTGGCCGCCATCGTCGGGGAGATCGATCAGGAGGGAGAGCTGGAGATCATCGGCATCGGTTCGCACCCGTCCCGTGGCTTGAAGAAGGGTGTGGTGGTGAACATCGAGTCGACGGTTCAGTCGATTCAGCGTGCAGTCGAAGAGGCCGAGCTGATGGCCGGCTGCCAGATCGACTCGGTGTACGCAGGCATTGCCGGGAGTCACATCCGGAGCCTCAACTCCCATGGCATCGTGGCCATCCGCGATGGCGAGGTCTATCCCCAGGACATCGACCGGGTCATCGACGCGGCGCAGGCAATGGCCATACCGGCGGACCAGAAGATCCTCCACATCCTGCCGCAGGAATACATTATCGACAGCCAGGAGGGCGTCAAGGAGCCGCTGGGAATGTCCGGCGTCCGCCTGGAGGCAAAAGTGCACCTGGTGACCTGCGCGGTGAACGCGGCGCAGAACATCGAGAAGTGCATCGAACGCTGCGGTCTGCACGTGCACGACATCATCCTCGAGCAGCTCGCGTCGAGCTACGCCGTGCTCACGGAAGACGAGCGGGAACTCGGCGTCTGCCTGGTGGACATCGGGGGCGGCACGACGGACATCGCGATCTTCACCCATGGTGCCATACGCCACACAGCGGTCATTCCCATCGCCGGGGATCAGGTCACCAACGATATCGCCATGGCGCTGCGCACGCCTACGCAGAATGCCGAAGAGATAAAGATCCGCTACGCCTGCGCGCTGACCCAGCTCGCGGGCCCGGACGAGACCATCCAGGTTCCGGGTGTCGGCGACAAGCCGTCCCGGGAGCTGTCCCGCCAGGCGCTGGCGGAAGTGGTGGAGCCCCGCTACGACGAGCTGTTCACGCTCGTTCAGGCGGAGCTGCGCCGCAGCGGCTATGAGGACTTGGTCGCTGCGGGAATCGTGCTCACTGGAGGGGCATCGAAGATCGAGGGGGTCATTGAGCTTGCGGAAGAGATCTTCCACATGCCGGTGAGCCAGGGGTCGCCACGACACGTGGTCGGATTGAAGGACATCGTACGGAATCCCGTGTACGCCACCGGCGTCGGCCTGCTGATGTACGGCCGGGAACGGGAACAAGAACAACGCGGCCGGAAAAGGGCGCGCGGCACCGGCGGCTTCAGCCGTCTCAAGAAATGGCTAAGCGAAAATTTCTGAATCAAGGAGCTCGAAGATGTTCGAAATCGTAGACAGTGCCCCGCAAAGCGCCGTAATCAAGGTGATCGGCGTTGGTGGCGGGGGTGGCAACGCGGTTCAGCACATGGTGGCGAACTGTGTAGAAGGCGTCGACTTCATTGCCGCCAATACCGACGCCCAGGCGCTGAAAGCGCTGGAGGCCAGGACGTTGCTGCAGCTCGGCAGCACGATCACGCGCGGCCTTGGCGCGGGCGCAAATCCGGACGTGGGCCGGGAGGCGGCGCTGGAGGATCGCGACAGGATTGCAGAAGTGCTCTCGGGTGCCGACATGGTGTTCATCACGGCCGGCATGGGCGGTGGCACCGGGACCGGCGCGGCGCCGGTGGTGGCGCAGATCGCGAAGGAGCTGGGCATCCTCACGGTTGCGGTGGTAACCCGACCGTTCAAGTTCGAGAAGCGCCTGACCATTGCCGAGCGCGGCATCATCGAGCTGCAGGAGCACGTGGACTCACTGATCACAATCCCCAACGACAAGCTTCTGGGGGTGCTCGGTGAGCGAGCGAGCATTCTGGAGGCGTTTGCGGCCGCCAACGATGTGCTGCTGGGCGCGGTGCAGGGAATCGCCGATCTGATCATCCGCCACGGGCTCATCAACGTGGACTTCGCCGATGTCCGCACGGTGATGTCGGAGATGGGCATGGCGATGATGGGCACCGGCCGGGCCTCCGGCGAGCATCGCGCTCAGGAGGCAGCGGAAGCTGCGATCCGCAGCCCGCTGCTGGAGGATGTGGACCTGCACGGCGCGCGCGGAATCCTGGTGAACGTGACCGCGGGCCCGGATCTGGCGATGGGCGACTTCATCGATGTCGGCAACGTCGTGGAGGAGTACGCGTCAGATCAGGCGACGGTGGTCATCGGCACGGTCATCGATCCGAACATGGGCGACGAGCTGAAGGTGACCGTGGTGGCGACCGGGCTCGGCGATCCGGTGAAGCCGAGCGTGTTGGTCAGCCACACGGTGGCTGCCGAGCCGGTTCCCGCGCAACAGGCGCAGGCCGACTCCCGCAACGCCGAGGCGCGCCAGCCGGAGCCGCGCGGCGAGGCGCGTCCGGACTACGGTCACGAGCTGGACCGGCCGACGATCTTCCGGCAGCGCGACGCCGTCGTGTCCCAGCAGAGCAACCTGGCGCTGGATCAGGAAACGGACGAAATGGAGTGGATCGACATTCCTGCGTTCCTGCGGCGTCAGGCCGACTGAACCGATGGCGTCGAGCTGCGGTCCGGGTGCCTGCGCCGCATCGGTACCCGGGCCGGGGAGGGCTGGAAACAAAATGTAACAATTGTGTGAATGCCTGCCATACTTGAGGAGCGGGCCGTTTGCTAGCATTGCCGCCCATTGAAACGGCGCCCACCGAGAAGACGTGACGATGACCAAGGCGCTGCTGCAGCGAACCCTCAAGAACGTGATTCGAGCCACCGGGGTAGGCCTGCACACCGGCGAGAAGGTTTATCTGACCCTGCGCCCGGCACCCGTGGACAACGGCATCGTGTTCGTGCGCACGGATCTCGACCAGCCGGTGGCAATCGCCGCTCGGGCCGAAAACGTCGGTGACACCACCATGGCGACGACGCTGACCGACGGCAGGGTGTCAATCTCGACGATCGAGCATCTCATGTCGGCCTTTGCCGGGCTCGGGGTAGACAACGCGTTCGTGGACGTCAGCGCCCCGGAGCTTCCGATCATGGACGGCAGCGCAGCGCCGTTCGTGTTCCTGCTGCAGTCTGCGGGCATCGAGGAACAGGATGCGCCGAAGAAGTTCATCCGGGTCCGCAAGAAGGTCACCCACAGTCAGGGGGACGTGAAGGTGGAGATCCGTCCCTACGACGGTTTTCGGATCGACTACACGCTGCGCTACGACCATCCGGTGTTTCGTAAGCACAGCAAGGTGGCGAGCGTGGAGTTCTCCACCATGGCCTTCGTCAAGGAGGTGAGCCGCGCCCGGACCTTCGGCTTTCTCGCCGACTACGAGAAGTTGCGCTCTATGAACCTGGCTCGTGGCGGCAGTCTGGACAACGCGGTGGTGGTCGACGATTTCCGCATCCTCAACGACGACGGTTTGCGGCTCGCCGACGAGTTCGCGAAGCACAAGATCCTGGACGCCATCGGTGATCTATACCTGCTCGGCCACAGCGTCATCGGCGCGTTCGCCGGCTTCAAATCGGGCCATGGCCCGAACAACACGCTGCTCAGAAAGCTCCTGGCGGATCGGGAGGCGTGGGAGATCGTCACCTTCGATGACGAAGAGCGCGCGCCGATCGCTTTCGGCAGGCGTGCGGTGGCGGAGGGCACCTAGCAGCCCGGCCGATGCAATGCAGCCGCGCTGCATCCCGCGGGAAGTGACGAGTGGTTCACACAGCGCACACGTCGGAGGCGACATACTGACGTGGTGCTTTCAGGTGGACGAAACGCGGATCTGCAGCCTGCTGGCGCGGCAGAAGTCGCTGAGCTGGGTGAGTCGGAGTAGCAAATCGTCGGCCATGAAGCGCAGTCGCGTGGCGCTTGCGGCGTTGCCGCACAGTACCACCACGGTGTCGCCGCGCACGTCGGTCACCCGGCAGTCGCGGCGGAGAGGTTCGGGTAACAACGCCTGAAGCTGTGCGGTCCAGGCATCCTGGTTGGCCGCTCGATGTAGCAGAGTCTGTAACGGAGAAAATCGCCGGTGGCGTTCGCTCAGCAGATCATCTATCTTGTTTTGCGACACTTGAATGCCTTTTGTGACGGCCCTCCGGTCACCGGCAACGCCATCAACAATTTCAGAACTATTATAAGAGTATGAGGATCATACTGCTCAAGGAGTCGGGGCGTGCGAAGGGAACTGTGCGCGCCCTGCGGGTCGGTCGTGGCCACGTCGTCGCCATGGCGCTCGTGACCATGACGTTCATCGCCGCTGCCTCCGCGTACACCTACAGCGCTTCTCTCAGCGCAGCCCCCACCGACCAGGCTCTGGTTCAGCTATGGCAGGAACGGATCGCCGAGCAGCGCGACGAGCTGGAGCGACTGCGCCAGCGTTCGGCGGCGGAATCCCAGGCGGTCGGCCGTCAGCTCGCCGCCATGCAGGCGCGCTTGATGCGGATGGAGGCGCTGGGCGCCCGGGTGACGGAGGTCGCGAAGCTCGACGAGGGAGAATTCTCTTTCGACGAGCCGGCCCCCGTTGGTGGCCCGACGGCGCAGCGGGAGAGCCCGCTGGGCTGGTCGGACCTGCACGCCAGCCTGCAGTCGCTGGGCGCACAGCTGAGGGCGCGGGAATCCGAGCTGGAGGTGCTCGAGTCGCTGCTGCGGAACCGCGAGTATCACCAGGGCACCGAGGTCGCCGGGCGACCGGTCACCTGGGGTTGGATGTCGTCTTCCTTCGGCAAGCGGGTCGACCCCTTCAGTGGCCAGATGGCCTGGCACGCCGGCGTCGACTTCGC